>JBDRPR010000054.1:0-3695 GCA_043826845.1 Bacteroidota bacterium | reverse complement strand
AATTTGATTTAGAAATTGAAATGACTTCATTTTTTTCATTATCAATAATTTCAATATCAGCAGCGATGGGTTCAAGTGTAAGTGCATCCTTCACTGTTCCTTTAAGAATTGTCAATCTCATCGTTTTAATTTCAACGGTTTCTTCCATAATAGTTTCACTAACAGGTGCAATATTTGCAAGCAGGTTGTCTTCATTGCTTTGTGTAACAGGTTTTTCAGGGCCTCTAAATGTAATTATATAAATATCATAACTTCCGTGCCCATCATCTTTTACAGTTGAATAATAACCATGTTTTCCACTTGCCGCCATAACAAAGAATCGATCATCATCGGGTGTATTAATCGGATAACCAATATTTATAGGCTTTGCCCATGTGCCATCATCCTGTAATTCTGACATAAAAATGTCATAATCACCCATAGTATTATGTCCTTGTGAACTAAAATACAATGTTCGTCCATCCGGATGCATAAATACGCCTTTTTCTTCGAACTCAGTATTTATAGTACTTCCAATATTTTTTGGTTCTCCCCATCTTTCTTTTTCAGAATCCCAATGAGTATAAAAAATGTCATGAGTTCTCATTTGAGGGTCAGAATATACTTTAGTGTCATAATTATCATTCGGCTTATTGGTAATGTAATACATTGTTTTACCATCAAAAGAGAAAGATGCAGCACATTCATGGAAATCAGTGTTAATATTTTTTTTCAGGGTGGAATTATCAGGTTTTGACCATTCTGTGCCCTTTAGTTCACTGACATAAATATCTCCACCCCCTGTTTTATCAGTATAAGTAAAGAGTTGTTGTCCATCATTTGAAAGACCAACAGTAGCATCGTGGTCTGAAGTATTCAGCGGTTTGCCAATATTTGTTGAATTATCCCATTTAATTCCATTATGATAAGCTAAATAAATGTCTTCATAAAATTCACCATCCTCAGGAGTTCTGTTTCCCCCTTCAGTGTCATCTCTTCTGGATGTAAAAATCATCATCGATTCATCAGCTGAAATCAAAGGGCTGTAGTCAGGATATTTTGAATTTATCTCAGGTCCGACATTATCAATGAACACTCTGACAGGATTTTTAATGAGTTCAATTCCATTATTACATTCACTGATTCTTTTTTCAATAATTGATTTATATTCTGAAAGTAATTTTGGTGATAGAAGACTTCTATATTTAGTGTAATATTCAATAGCTTTTTCAAATTCAAGATTCAGGTGATAACCTCTGGCGATTTTATATAAAATATCGTCGGCAATATTTCGGTTAAGTTCAAATGCTTTTTGAAAATATGTAATACTTTTAGCTTTTTGAAAAGTATTCAGATAACAATTCCCAATTTTATAATTTAGTGCTGCAATATTTGGATTTAGCTTTTGTATTTCCAGGTAATTATCAATTGCTCTGGAATATCCGCCAACTCCATATGCATAGAATTCTTCGGCTGTTTTTAAATAATCCTTTGCTGCTTTTAAGTCATCTTTTGAACTGAAATCTTCTTTGTTAAGAACAATCTCTTGTGAAATTCCAAAACCAAATCCCATTAAAATCACAATAAAAATATATATTACTTTTCTCATCAATAAATAATTTTTAAGTTAAAGGATGTCCAGATACCCATCGGGATCGCATGTGAGTTTTCATCCTTATTAATATTTAACGAACATGCTCGTTTTTTTTAATTTTTACACTCTTGTAAATAGTTGGTTGCTATTTTAACACCTAATTCCTCTGCTTTTTTCCAATCTGTGCATGCTGCTTCAAAGTCTCTTAACTCTTCTTTTGCAATTCCTCTGTTTAAGTATGCAGTTCCGTAATTGGGATCAAATTTTATTGCATTATCAAAATGTTTAATTGCTCCTTCATAATCTTTCTGCTTTATTTTTGCAGTTCCAAGATTATTATGTGCAAAAACATAATCTTCTTTTAACATAATAGCTTTATTGAAATCTTCAATTGCACCTTTATAATCTTTCTTGTCAATTTTTGCACTGCCTCTGTTATTATAGGCCATATAATAATCGGATTTTAATTTTATTGCTTGAGTATATTCGGCTATCGCACCGTCAAAATCTTCTTTTTTGCGTTTTACACTACCCAGATTATTGTAAGCAAATTCCATTTTTGGATCTAATCTGATAGCTTGTTGATAATCAGCAATTGCACCATCAAAATCATCAATTTTTCTTTTAGCACTACCCCTGTCGTTGTATGCATAGGCATATTTAGAATCAAGTATTATTGCCTGAGAATATGCTTCGATAGCTCCCTGATAATCTTCTGTCTGAAATTTAATCAGACCTGTATAATAAGGTGCCTTAGGGTCTTTAAGACCTTTTTCTATTGAAAGATTGTAATCATCAATCGCACCCTGATTGTCATTTAACAAATGTTTGGACCTGGCCCGATTATAATAAGCGACAGCCATATCGGGTTCAATTTCTGTTGCTTTATCAAAATCTGCAATTGCTGATTGATGTTGATTTAATTCCATTTTTACACTTCCTCTGTTTAAAAAGGCTTTGGCAAAATCAGGTTTAAGCTGAATCGCTAAATCAAAATTAGTCAAAGCTTCCTGATAATTTTTATTATTAAAATTATCAATTCCATTGTTGTAAGCAAGCTCAGCCTCCTGATTTTCTGCAATAATCAATGTAGTATCATCTTCATTTTGTGAGAATGAAATTAATGAATAGCATAAAAGTGAGCAGAAGATTATTGTTATTTTTTTCATAATCAATAGGTTATTATTGAAACTTATTTGAACTGTAAAAATAAAAAAATCTTTTAAGTATAGGCTTATTTCGTATTAAAAAAATGAAAAAAATAAAAAGTGTGTGAAAAGTATATATTAATTTAAAGAAACAGGAAATTTTCCAATCTGTAATTAAAAGCAAAACTATCAAGTATTTCTCTGATGTGTATTCTAATTCCATCTTTTTGTGTAACAACCCAGGCGTCATTTGTTCCGCATTTTGATTGCAAATCCTTTGCATCGGCATACTTTGCGTAATATCCAATTAAATATTTATACCAGCCTTCATGAAAGATTTCACTCACCTGAAGATTTCCTCTGTATCTTTCTTTCAATTCATTTTGAGGCATTGTCTTTCGGCTTGCTCCAACCTGAACTCTGAAAACAACATTTTTACTACTCATATCTTCTGTTTTCCAACCCTGATCAGCTGAATATGATTTATTCTTATTTGTACTATTATCAGTGCTATTATCTGTACTATTTGAGTTTACATCAGAATTGTCAGTGATATCAGAATTGCCGGATTTGTCAGAATTGTCAGAAATATCATTATTGTCCGTGATGTCAGTATTGCCGGATTTGTCAGAATTGTCTGAAATATCAGAATTGTCTGTGATATCAGAATTGCCGGATTTGTCATTACCCGTAACGTTTATATCGTTCGGATTGTCATCTGTATTATTTTCATTTACTGAAATATTATCGTCAACGTTTGCAAAATAAGAGGAAGGATCGTTATGGTCATCTTCATAAATTATCTCAGCAGGATCAATTGTTGAATCATTTTCTACAATCATATTTTTATCTCCCGAATCCTCGACAATATATTTAAAAGAATATATATCTTTTCCTCCAAAACCGTCGGGTCTTTCGGATGTGAAGTAACCAAAATATTCATTTTCATTGCCAAAAACGATTATATCCATTTC
>JBDRPR010000053.1:0-2913 GCA_043826845.1 Bacteroidota bacterium | reverse complement strand
TTTACGATATCAAAATACTCCATCAGCTCGGATGGAAATAGTTTATGTAAAAGTTTAATGTCTATTGTTTCTTCCATAATTTTTTTCGCAAAAGTATGAACTAATCTATACTTCTCCCCAACTTTTTAAAGTGACCCAATTTTTGTCGGGTATCCCATAATTTTTGTTTTTAGTTAATACTAGTCATATAACTAGACGCAAAAATAATAAAAAAAACAATAGATGAATAAATTCTATTGTTTTTTTTTATCTAGTTAAAGCCAAAGTTAAGCCTCAGGCTTAAGCCTGAGATTAAACAAAACCTGATGCGACATGGGCTTTAGCCCTGAAAAAAATATTTTAATCGGACAATAGTGATTTAAAATTCAATTATAGCGATTTTATATTTGAAATAATTTTCAAATATGCCATATCAATTTGGAATAATCACTTATTGATCTGTCGGATGAGAATTTTCCCATTCGGGCAGAGTTAAGGATAGATTTTTTAATCCATTCTTCCGGTTTTAACCACAATTTACCAACCTTATCCTGACAATCAATATATGACTGATAATCTGCAAATACCAGATATGGATCGTGGTGTAGTAAATTATCAATTATTGGGCGGAAAAGACCGGAATCACCGTTTGATAATGCTCCGGACCCAACAAAGTCAATTACTTCTTTCAGATCAGCATTTTGATCATATAAACTATGAGGGTAATATCCATTTCTTTTTATATCATCAACTTCAGATGCAGTACAACCAAAAAGGAAAAAATTCTCTTTCCCCACTTCCTCACGGATTTCAACATTTGCACCATCAAGTGTTCCTATTGTTAATGCTCCGTTAAGAGAGAATTTCATATTCCCAGTACCAGATGCCTCCTTCCCTGCTGTAGATATTTGCTCCGACAAATCAGCAGCAGGATAAACAAATTGTGCATTTGTCACATTGTAATCAGGGAAATAAACAACTTTTATTCTACCTTTAACATCAGGATCATTATTCACGACTTCAGCAACTGAATTGATCAGTTTAATGATCAGTTTGGCCATATAATATCCCGGTGCAGCTTTTCCTCCGAAAATAAATGTTCTTTCAGCCATTTTAATATTAGGATTCTTTTTGATCCTCATGTATAATGTTAAAATATGAAGAACATTCAAATGCTGCCTTTTATATTCATGAATTCTTTTTGCCTGAACATCAAACAGTGATTTCGGATTGATAGAAATTCCTGTTCTTTGAAGAACTATTGCTGCCAATCTTTTTTTAACAGTAAGTTTAACAGCTTTCCACTTTTTACGAAAATCTGCATTTGAAGCAAATTTTTCCAGTTTTTTCAACTGAGTGAGTTCCTTAAGCCATTTATCTCCTATACTATCAGAAATCAATTTTGTCAGAGGCGGATTGCTTACGCCAATAAACCTTCGTGGAGTAACTCCATTGGTGACATTACAAAATTTCTCTGGCCACAAATCTGCAAAATCTTTTAAAACAGTCTGCTTTAATAACTCTGAATGTAATCTGGCAACACCATTTACACTTGAACTTCCAACAGTTGCAAGATTTGCCATTCTTACATACCTTTCTCCTGATTCATCAATTATTGACATTCTTGATAAGCGATCATTATCTCCGGGAAAAGCAGTTCTTACAATTTCAAGAAATCGACTGTTTATTTCATAAATTATCTCCAGATGACGGGGCAGCAAATTTCCGAACAAAGAAATAGGCCATTTTTCAAGAGCTTCAGGTAATAATGTATGATTAGTGTATGCAAAAGTTTTTGTTGTCACATCCCATGCAGTATCCCAATCCAACAGGTTTTCATCAACCAGTAGTCTCATCAGTTCAGCAACTGCAAGTGCAGGATGAGTATCATTCAATTGTATTGCCCATTTCTTATGAAAATTTTTAAGATCTCTTCCTATAAGCAGATGAGCATGAATCATATCCTGAAGCGAGCATGTGACAAAAAAGAATTGTTGTTCCAGACGAAGTACTTTTCCTGAAAAAGCTTCATCATTCGGATATAAAACTTTAGTAATATTTTCTGAAACCATTTTATCCTGAACAGCCTGATAATAATCTCCATGATTAAATGCTTTAAAATCAAAAGATTCAACAGCTTCGGCTTTCCAAAGTCTTAATGGATTTGCGCTATGCACCTTATAACCAAGAATGGGTGTATCATACGCTACTCCTTTTACTACTTTCTCAGGGATCCAGTTTGTTCTGTATCTTCCTTTTTCGTCTGTCCATTTTTCAGCATACCCGCCAAATTTAACATCATAAGTGAGATCAGGTCTGATTATTTCCCATGGATTTCCATAACGCAACCATTTATCAGTAATTTCAATCTGCCAGCCATCGCAGATTTCCTGATCAAAAATTCCGAACTCATAACGGATTCCATAACCAATAGCTGGCATTGCAAGTGATGCCAATGAATCAAGGTAACAGGATGCCAATCTGCCAAGACCACCATTTCCAAGTCCGGGTTCTTCTTCCTGTTCGATCAGATCATCCAGATCGTATGCTAATGATGATAATGCCTCACGTGTCTGTTCGGTAATACCAAGATTTAATAGATTATTTGAGAGATGAGGTCCGGGTAAAAACTCAGCAGAAAGGTATGCAACAATGCGTTTTTCATTTTCACTATAGTTTTCCAGAGAGCAGAAATCCTGTCTAAAAATCCTTTCTCTTACAACCAGAGACAGAGCAGTATATAGATCATTTTTTGATGCAGACAAAGGAGCACAACCTAAGTTGTATCTGAGACTATCCAAAAATGATTGCTTTATATCTTCAACATTCAATTCATCACTTTTGTTTTTGGACAAACTTTTAGTAGTTTTTGTCACTGGTTTTTTTTTATCATCCTTTTTCATGTTACATTTTATTGAGGTTAATAATTAATCT
>JBDRPR010000052.1:0-2864 GCA_043826845.1 Bacteroidota bacterium | reverse complement strand
ATTGGTGCCATTTTGAAATCCGATGTTCATTATAGATGGAACAAAATTAATACTTGTTAAATGCTTACTAAATAACCAGTTGTAGATGATTTTCCAAAAACGGCTTTTTGCGAGGTCAGTTGTTCTGAACTTACTCCTTTTAAATTACTATTTTGTTAACATCATTTTTTTTACAGAACTAAAATTCCCAACTTGTAATTTATAAATATACAGACCACTTGGCAAATTATCTGCACTAAATTTTACAGTGTATTTACCTATACTTAAATTACTATTTATCAATTCCGTAACTTTCTGCCCAAGTGAATTGTAAACTGATAAATTTACAAAAGAGTTTTGTGGAATTTGGAATTCAATATTTGTACTTGGATTAAAGGGATTAGGGAAGTTTGAAAATAGTTTATAAGTAGAAATATTATTCTCATTACCATCAGCGCTTATTTTCCAAATTGGTCCATTGGCAAATATACTGACTTCATTTGAATAAACTGATTCCTTATTTGTGTTGTCTACTGCTTTAACCTTATAGCTGAATTGATAACCAGAAAATTTGCCAGCACTTGTAACATCATTATCAATCCAACTTTGAATATCATTATTTGAGTTGTTAGTGACTGTGGCGACAATCATGCTACTACCTTCGGCATGTTTCCATATTTTATATGATGCTATATCTTCTTCAAGGTTTGTATTCCAAGTCAATCTTGGGTGATTATTATACCATGCAATTGTTAAATTTTGTGGTTGAGTAGGTTCCGTATTAAATGAGACTATTTTAGTTACTGGAGACACTCCATCGCCAGCTATTTGCGCTGAGGCAATAATATCAGTAGCAATATGCCCATTTGTGTTTAACGTCCAATTGTATCCACTTGGTAAAGTTGTTGTATTTAATGTCCATGAGCATGAGTACCAATAAGAGCCTCCCGAAAAAGTTTCGTTCACATATTCATAGGTGCCGTTTTCATGATACAATTTAATTATCCAATTCCATGATAAAACATGATCTGTTGAATATGGATCACCTTTATAAAAATTAGCATTCAATGAATATTGTTGATTTTCATCAATTAAGGATGGAAAAGAAGTAATATTTATAGCATTTGATATGCCAACAACTAAACCATATAATTGTTCAGAATGCCATGCGGCATTTGATTTATCACAGTCTTTTAATGACGGTGTAACGCTCGAAGGATTATAATTCGCTCTCATAATAGCATCAACGAAATCATTATAGATATGCCCCATGCTAAGTACATGCCCTAATTCATGTAATACCACGCTGCCTAACATCTGATTGCTACCAACAGGGGTGGTTGATGTTGTCCAAGTAATACCGCTCTCGGGATAACTATTAAAGAATACAACTGCATCATTATACTCAACTAAACCATCATTTTCATCAACTAGCTCATAAAATTCATATTGTTCGCTGGTGCTATTCAATATTACTGGCAAATCGGTTCTCCCATTTGCATAACCACCAGTAACTTGATCATAAAAATAATTTTGATCATTAAAAAAGCCAACAAAAACATTATCTTGATTGTTGTTGATTGCTAATTGCAAGCTATAATTATTATTCCATTTTGTTATCATTTGCGAGAATAAAGATGCAATAGTACTTTCTGAACCAATTAGGTTACCAGGCATATCCTCTGTTGTATCAAAACTAGACAAAAAAATCGGGTCATTATTTAACTTGTTATTATTCCATTTAATTACTTTCGCATCTTTGGGATTTGTTGTGTACGAATTGTGTCCAAAAGGAAAACCATCTACATATTTAAAAAAATAAATTTCTTCACCAGAACAGTACTGTGCAATAATTAGTAATTTAAATGATAATAAAATTATAAATGTGTATAATAAAAATTTCATTTAGTTGTCCTCCATGTTTAAATATCTCTGAGTAAACTTACTTTTAAATTCCTGCCATGGTTTTGAGAAGTTTTTTTCAGGAACCAACGGACTGTACACGATGTTATTCTCGATTTTGTATAGCGTATGTAAACCATTTAATTTCAGCATCAGATTATGATAAGTTGGTTTTTGGGGCTTTGACCAATGTTTTAAAGGAGCTGCATATATTTGGTTTATTTCGAATACTGGTAATGCAGTATAACTAAATTGAATTGGTAAATAACTAATAGTAATTGTATCGCCAACTGAATAGAAATTCTTACCTTTTAGAACTTCTAAGATTTCAACTTCTAAATCAATTTTTGTAGTTTTTCTATTTCTTTTATTTGGCAAAGGTCTGTTAAGACTATATGAAGAATTTGAAACCGTTAAAATTCTGAATTTCATAAAATAAGGTGTTTCAAGGTATCGAACATATTCCCAACCATATTTTTCAGCTAATTGTTCTTTCACATTTTGAAGACGTGTACCAGGTTTTATCCCGTTAGGAGGTTTTATGCCTTTTATTGCCGTACTACGCCATTCTTCAGTCCATCGATAAAGTTCATTTTCGAATTCTATTGGTGCATAAGCGTAGGCTTCATAAAGAAGTTTTTTTGCTTTTTCTAATTCCGTATCTCTAATATTGACCGTTTCATTTTTTTCTGCATGAGTATGCTCTTTAACAAACTCAAAAAGTGAATCAATTTTTTCCTTCTTTTCTTGAATTTCTTGCGAAAATACATTCGTTAGGAATATAAACAAGAATAAAGAAGGAATAATTATTTTAATTGTTTTCATAATTTCCTCATGTTTTAGTTTAATACAATTGACTGAATAATTAGTTTCTATAATAAAACATTGAGTTATATAAAACCAGCTGTATAAATATTGATGTTCCCTGTCATGTGATTATCATTTTTAAGCATAACTATAAGTTAACCAGAAGTATTCTCTTA
>JBDRPR010000051.1:0-3747 GCA_043826845.1 Bacteroidota bacterium | reverse complement strand
TTATTTTATTACTATTATTTCTTTTTTCACTTATTTATCTTAGGGCACAAATTTCATTTAGTCCACAACTGATTATTGATACAACAACAAATTATAATTACTGCGTTTATCCCTGCGATATTGATGGTGATGAGGATAATGATGTAATTGCCGGATCACAAAATAAAATTGTTTGGTATGAAAATCTTGATGGATTTGGAACATTTGGAGTACCAAATGTTATTTGTGATACAATGATGCAAACTTGGTCTGTATTTGCTTGTGATATTGATTCAGATGGTGATTTTGACATTCTTTCTGCAACTGAAAACGATGATAAAATTGCATGGTACGAAAACACCGATGGGTTAGGAACCTTTGGAGCACAGCAAATAATTACAACTATTGCAGATGGTGCATGGTCTGTTTATGCATGCGATATTGATGGGGACAATGATATGGATGTTATATCCGCTTCTTTAGAAGATAGTAAAATTGCATTGTATGAAAATACTGATGGTTTTGGAAATTTTGGCCCTCAACAAATAATTTCTGCTACAATTTTGAGTGCAAGATCAGTATATGCTTGTGATATTGACGGAGACAATGACATGGATGTGCTTTGTGCATCTGTTACAGATAATGAAATAGCATGGTTTGAAAATTTAGATGGCATTGGAACATTTGGAACAAAACAGACAATAACTACTCTTGCAAATGATGCATTGTGTGTTTATGCAGCAGATATTGACTCTGATGGCGATTTCGATGTTCTTTCTGCTTCCCTGGCAGATGATAAAATTGCATGGTATGAAAATACTGATGGACAGGGAGCATTTGGAGTACAACAAATAATTACAACAATTGCAGATGGTGCAAGAAGGGTTTATGCATCTGACATTGACTCTGATGGGGATATAGATGTACTATCAGCTTCGATTGGTGACAGCAAAATTGCCTGGTATGAAAACGTTGATGGAAATGGTACCTTTGGTGCTCAGCAAATAATTACCACAAATGTTAATGGACCTTGGTCAGTAATTGCATGTGACATTGATAATGATGGAGATAATGATGTCTTAACTGCCTCAGTTAATGATGATAAAATTGCATGGTACAGAAATCAACACCCCTGCCTCATAGCCGACTACCCATTCAATGGCAATGCTAATGATGTAAGTGGAAATGGGTTACATGGAGATACAACTGGACATTCTCCAATTTTGGTTAATGATAGATTTGGGAATTCTAATAGTGCCTATGAATTTGACGGAGTGGATGATTATATATTGCTTCCAACTATTTATAATATTTTTGGATCAAATCCACAAGAATGGTCTATATCTTTTTGGTATAATATGTCAGAAATAAGTCCTGCAAAATATTATACTTTCTTATCAGATTATTATTCTCCTGGAGGTAATGACACAACATTTTGCACCTTGTTTGAATTGTCAGGTCCCACTGGAAAAATGTTCACTTCAATCAGATATAGCAATCATACAAGCACAGTTTATGATGTGTCTGAAGCTCAGATTGGTGAATGGAGATATGTGGTAATGACTGTATCAAAGATATATGAAGAAATGAAAGTGTTTGAGGATGGCCATTTTATTGGTTATGATGATGTTAATTCTCTATACAATTATTTTGCAGACAGTTTAGTGAATCTTTTTATTGGCAGACGTCCTGCATTTTGGTCAGCCTTGAACTATATGAAAGGAAAAATTGATGATATTCAATTGTTTAACTGTGCTTTAGATTCAATAAGTATTGACAGTTTGTATCATATAGGGGGTTGGGATATAGATACATGTAATAATTTTAGTTTAATGGTTAATTCTATTGAGACTGCATGCGGTTTATCAAATGGTTCAGCAGAAGTCCTTATAACAGGTGGTAATTCACCTTTTATATATAACTGGTCAAATGGGGATACTCTTTCAGTAGCTGATAGCTTATCAGCTGGAATGTATTCTCTGCAGGTAACAGATTCCCTTGGCTGTTATGCACATGAAGAATTTATAATTAACAGTTCCGGAGGACCTTCTGTTTCTTTAAATGGCCAAACTAACAATTTATGTTTTGGTGGAAACAATGGTACAATAGATATCAATGTTACCGGAGGTACAGCCCCTTATACCTATACTTGGTCTAATTCTGCCACAACACAGAATATATCCAATCTCTCCGCAGGTAATTATCAAGTGATGATATCTGATTATAATGGTTGTATGGCAAGCTTTTCTACAACTGTTACTCAGCCGGCACAAATACAGATTAATTTTTCTGTAACAAATCCAGCTTGTCTTGCAAATGATGGAGAAATCCTTGCAAATGTATCCGGAGGCTCACCCGGTTATTCATTTTTATGGAGCAATTCCAGTTCACTTAATCCAATAACTAGCTTAAATGCAGGAATGTATTCAGTGACTGTTACTGATCTTGTTGGATGCACAAGGACTTCAGGGATTAATCTGACAAGTAACGGAGGGCCAGTCATTAATCTTGACAGCATTTATAATGAAGGATGTGGTGGAACAGGTGGTGCAATATATGTTACAGTGTCTGGGGGATCAACTCCTTATGCTTCTTATAGCTGGTCAAACAGCACCTTTAATGAAGACCTTACAGGAGGTGCTCCAGGTGCTTATAATCTTACTGTTACTGATGCATCAGGATGTATTGGAGTATTCTCAGCAGAAATTATTTCTGTACAACCTTTGGAACAACCAATTTGCGTTGTTATGGTTGACAGTATAACTCATACCAATTTAATTGTTTGGGAGAAAGTTCAGGCTAACGGGATTGACCATTATAATATCTATAGGGAAAGTTGGTATCTTGGACAGTATGATCTGGTTGCAAGTGTTCAGTATGACAGCATGAGTGAATTTAATGACATAGCTGCTAATCCAATGATTAGATCTTGGAGATATAAAATTTCTTCAGAAGATACCTGTGGTAATGAATCTCCTTTAAGTGAAGATCATAAAACAATTCACCTAACCGTAAACCAGGGGTTGAATCAGACCTATAATTTAATATGGGATCATTATGAAGGATTCCCTTATTATACCTATTACATATACAGGCATCTGAATTCAGCGGGTTGGGAAATGATAGACTCTTTGCCTGCAAATTTGACATCTTATACAGATCATCCTGGAAGCAATGGAGGGTTAAAATATATTGTTGCGATTAATACCTCAGGTCAATGTGTCCCAACAAGTTCAGTCAAAGCAAATGGTGGTCCATATAGTCAGTCCACATCTAATATGGAAGATGAAGGAGTTATAGGTGAAATAAATGATATTGACCTGTCGGAAATAAGTATTTATCCCAATCCTAATAGCGGTGAATTTATTATTGAGATCCCAAGCAAAAATATTATTACTGAGATTTCCGGGTATGATATTACAGGGAGTTTGATCTTTAGTAGAAAAACAAAAGATACAAAGGTAAAGGTTAACATGAAGGATTTTTCCAAAGGAGTTTACATCTTTAAGGTAATAAACAACAGTACTACGGGGAGTTTTAAGATAGTTATTCAGTAATATTACTTATGGCAACTCAATTTATTATTAAACTCTATCTCTATTTAAACAAGTATTATATAAAAAACAGTATTAACATATGTTTGTAAATCACACCTTAAAGTTATATCTTTACTGAACAACTTTTATCTGACGATGTATACTTGTGTTACCGACGAATATTACTCTTCGTATTCCTTAATATAATTTTCTAAATTCTTCAATTCTTCAT
>JBDRPR010000050.1:0-4435 GCA_043826845.1 Bacteroidota bacterium | reverse complement strand
TATCTTTCTCGTTTGCAGTGGCTGAACCGAACTCCAATAATTCCGATGAAACAGCAATTAATGGAGGCTGAACAGCTAAGGGGCTTTCATACGCTCCCATATCCGGTCTGGAACCTGCCGGATTCGGACGGGGATTGCCATTTATATCAGTAGTTGGAGCATAGTACCAGGTGCCGTCGATTTGGACTGAGTCGATGCCAGCACCGATGCAGGGGGAATAATCGGAAAGATGAAAATCGTTATTTGTCACATCAATTAAAAGAGGATCAGTGTCGATGTTTCCATCACCCCAGTTCACACTTCCATTGTTATTTGCCACAATTCCAGCCTGTCCGTTTTGTACATCAGTGTAATCTATCAGTATGGAATTAGGACTACCCGAAATAGAGAAATAAATCTCCTGAGGTGAATCGTTCCAGAGAACTGTATTCACCAAACTTGGCTCTGAAGAATTAAGACAATAGAATCCACCACCGATCTGTCCAGCAGTATTACTGTTAATTGTAACATTTTTAAAAATTGGTTTTGATATATTTTGACAGTTAATGCCACCACCTTGACCATTGGCTTGATTATTAATTATACTTACATTATAAAAAATGGGACTAGCTTCAAATGTTGAAATACCACCGCCATGTACATTAGATATATTATTACTAATAATAACATGATTTACCATTACATTTGAATTATATGAAAAATAAATGCCTCCTGCGTCCCACTCAGCAGTATTTCCCGATATGATACTTTCAGTAATTGTTCCACTAGAATAGGCACAGTGAATCCCTGCACCATAGTGTGCATAATTATTAAACACAGTTATGTTATCCAAATTTGAACTGGAATTAATCAAACATACTCCACCACCTTCCCATTGATTAGTATTCTCAGAAATAATAAGGTGTGTTAAAGTTGGGCTAGTATTGTTACAATAAATCCCTCCACCATAATAATTGAATATATCATCATCCCAAGGATTTCTATAATTACCGCTGCCATTTTTAATTTTAAATCCTGTTAATACTGCAGAAGAATCCTCCCCATTCTCAAACGTCACCACACTTCCACTCTGATTCCCATCAATGATTGTCTGAGAAATATAGGAAGTATCCTTGGTCGTCAAAAACAGCGATCCGACAACAATATTCTTCCCATTGAAGTTGATGTTCTCGACATAGGTACCGGGAAAAACAAGGACGGTGTCACCATCAGATGCTTGGTCAATTCCATGTTGGATTGTAGCAAAAGGTGAGTTATAAAATCCTGTTCCGTATTCATCATTCCCGCTTTTCATCACGTACCAGATTCCTGGATTAGGTTCGGTCATCGTGATCTGCTGGTTTGCTGATACGTTTGTTACATACCATTTTACACCATTGGAAAGCCTGACTTTTACCGAATCCACATTTGCAATATCACCTAATCCAAAATGAGCAATCGGGGAATTCTGCCCACTCCAGCCAGTGTTATTGTATATATATCGGAGTTGTCTATTTGATCCATGTACTATTTCAACCTTGGCACCAATTATGGTACCTGATAATCCAATAACTTTCACTTTCAGGTAATTTCCACTATTAATATCATTTCGATAAAATGAGCTCCATTCCTGGCAGTTAGACACAACCAGGTCAAGATCACCATCATTATCATAATCACACCATGTCCCGGTAAATGATTGATTCGACTCATTAACAATTTCACCAGTTTGAAGTAAAGTGAGTTGTCCGTTATCATTTATATATAGCTTATTAGTCGTTTTTTCATTCATATTATCTGGTGTTGCAATAAAAAGGTCTAAGTCACCATCATTATCAACATCAATCCAATGGGTGCCCCATCCGGTTACCAATGACGGCACAGGATTGAGAATGGAAGTACAATTGGTAAAATTCCCACTCCCATCATTATTATAAAGTTGGTTACTATTGTTCCTTGCAGTTCTATAGATATCCAAATCACCATCATTATCATAATCGCCAAATGTAAAATGGCTTTCACCATAACGATCTGTTGGTTGAGTTACCAACGCATTATCCGTATTAGTAGAAAAATTGCCCTTACCATCGTTAACATATAATGCGTCATTTGATACAAATTGGTCTCCTCCAGGAATAAATAAATCTAAATCACCATCATCGTCAATATCGGCCCAACCACAGTCATAGGAATTATCACTATTCAATTCGATCTCAGGAGCTGAAACAGATGAAAAATTACTATTGCCATCATTTTTAAACAACAAGTTCGACCCACCGGCTACTGTAACAACTAAATCTGGTAAGCCGTCGTTATTATAATCTCCCCACGTCGCTGCGGACATATTACCTACATTAAAAGTGATAACTAATTCGCCTAGAAGATAATCGGGTGGGCCGCTGTTTTTATATAAATAGTTAAATTCTACATTACCAATAAATAAATCAATAAATCCATCAAGATTGTAGTCACACCATGAAACCGATTTTGTAGTGTTTGCACCAAAATCATATGCAGTAAATGTTGCATTACCATTATTTTTGTAAAGATAATTCTTATAGTCGGTATTATCTGCTCCAACAAAAAGATCTATGTACCCGTCATTGTTATAGTCGCCCCAGGCTGAACTTTTTATGTTATACGATTCAACTATTGGTCCAGTAGTGATTTTAGTAAACGGCACGGTATAATATGGTGTTCCGCAAACTTCCTCGGAATAGTCGCTTTCATTCCTCAATCCATCTACTGCCGATACCCGATAATAATAAGTGGTTCCATTTGTAAGATTCTGATCAGTAAATGATGACACAGAATCATCCACCGAAACAATGGTATCAGCAACTCCCAACGGTGTGAAGCCCTGTGTAGTGCTGCGATAAATATAATATCTATCCACACTTGGAGCGGTACTTGCCGACCAGGAAAGTGTGAGTCGAGTATTGCCACTTGTGATGGCAAGATTGGTCGGTGCATCCGGTGGCAGTGGTGTTGAACGGGGACTTTCATAAGCACCCATATCAGGACTGGAACCAACAGGATTTGGACGTGGATTGCCATTAATGTCGGTAGTTGGGGCGTAGTACCAGGTGCCGTCGATTTGGACAGAGTCAGTACCAGTGCCGATGCAGGGGGAATAATCAGAGAGGTGGTAGTTTCCATTAGCGGCGTCGACAAAAAGAGGATCGATATCAATGTTGCCTACACCAGTCCAACCACCTTGAATTAAGGAATAAAAGGCAGTAAAATCTCCATCATAAATTATAATTTCATCTGGTACATTATTCTGTATTATCCCGTTAAACAATATTGGCTTTGATCCATAATCACAAAATACACCGCCACCTTCATTCGCAATATTGTTCGAAATTGTTATATTTTTCATATTAGGGTGCGAATTTAAGTAAAATACACCACCCCCCCTACCAACTGAGCTATCTGCAAAGTTATTTACAATAATCATATTTGTTAATTCAGGACTTGAATTATTACAAGACATCCCTCCACCGTCGTAATTTGCAATATTATTCTTTAGTTTTAAATTACACAAAATCGGATTTGAATTATTACAATTAATTCCCCCTCCCCAATTCGCAAGACCGTTAAAAATCGTAAACCCTGATAGTATTGCTGTTGAGTCTTCTGCGTTATTAAATGTCACTACACTCCCATTCTGATTCCCATCTATAATCGTCTGCGAGATATACGACGTATCTTGGGTCGTAAGAAGTAGCGACCCCACTACAATATTCTTCCCATTGAAGTTGATGTTCTCAACATAGGTACCGGGATAGACAAGAACAGTATCACCGTTTGAAGAGGCATTAATTGCGGACTGGATTGAAGTGTATTGAGAAGGGACATTAAGTGTTACAGCATTTAGTAATGATGAAACGAGTATTAGTGATATTAAAATTGATATGTTCTTTTGTTTCATTACTTTTATCCCAATCAATTAATCGTTACAAGTGACGAAACTTTTATATTAATTGGTATCTCCGAGTTATCAAACTCCCGCAAATAACATTTCTCATCAAACCGGATTTCTGTAGAACCGCTTGATTGAGCGTTAAAGAAAACATTGATTATCGGTCCGCTTCCATTTATTGCCTCCTGGGCATCCGAGACTAATGCCAGGTATATCGTCAATTGTCCTTCATCATTATCAACCTGATCTACCTGTATCAGGTCTTTACCAATTAACAATGCTCCATTTTCTATAAGCTCATATTCCTGAACCTGCAAATAGGTGGGATCAAAACCTAGTTCGATAGACATCATGGCCAGATCAGTCACTTCATCGATCATCACTTTAATTGAAAATGTATCATTGACGGTTGTTTCAATCTTCTTATGATACAGCCATAGCGCCGGGCCCTCAATCGCGTCTACAGTAAATGACACTTCGCTCGGAATATGCTGAACAGAATCGGTAGGGTATTTGGCGATCACCTGAAAC
>JBDRPR010000049.1:0-12444 GCA_043826845.1 Bacteroidota bacterium | reverse complement strand
AAGAGACAGGAAAAAAACTACTCATGAAATTTTGTTTGATGTTAGAAATGTAACTAACAATCAGGCGACAGTTATGGAATATTATAGTAACAGGAAACAAGAAATAGTAAAAAGCAAACAACTTTCTATTATTCCAAATATTTCATATACAATTAAGTTTTAATCTCATACGTCTCATTGCCCTTGTTAACCGTAGTTTTAAAACAAATAATGTTCGGCGAAGTTTCCAAACTTCGTCTTAATAAGCAAAAAAAAGCCGGAACATGTGCTCTGGCTTCCTCCTCCTCCTCTAAGACTTGAACTTAGGACCCTCCCGACTAAAAGTCGGGATGTTCTAACCAACTGTATTTTACCAATATTATTTTAATAAACAGAGATATCCTGCAGAAATTTTTATGGGTCTTTTAAAAACGATTCATATAATCCTGTTCCGTTTTGATCCTTGATTTGTGCATGAAAAAAAGAGAGAGGCAATCGCTCTCTCTCTTTTTTGCTCCTCCTCTAAGACTTGAACTTAGGACCCCTTGATTAACAGTCAAGTGCTCTAACCAACTGAGCTAAGGAGGAATATTTTTCTTCTTTGCTTTAACCTCCCGATATTTATCGGGAGAGCTTTGGAGAAATTTTTAATAAAAATTGAAATGCAAAAGTAGTAGGTTTTCCTAAAATAAAAAAATATCTTTGATAAAATTTTAAAACTAATTTTTTATGAGTCTTATTGTTGTTGGTAGCGTGGCATTTGACGCTATTGAAACACCTTTTGGAAAAACAGATAAAATAATAGGAGGAGCAGGTACATTTATTTCTCTTGCAGCATCATATTTTGATGCAAACCCAAAAATCATTTCAGTTGTTGGGGGTGATTTCCCACAGAGTTATTTAAAAATTTTAAAAGAGCACCATATTGATCTGTCCGGATTACAGATAATTAAAGACAAGAAATCATTTTTTTGGTCTGGGAAATACGACAACGATATGAATTCCAGAGAAACTCTGGTAACGGAATTAAATGTATTAGGAGAATTTGATCCGGTTGTTCCTGGATCATACCAGAATACTAAATATTTGATGTTGGGGAATTTATCTCCTGTTGTACAGAGACAGGTTATTGAAAGACTGAAAAAGCGCCCGAAACTGATAGTTATGGATACTATGAATTTCTGGATGAATTGCATGCTTGATGAATTACTAAAAACAATAAAATTAATTGATGTTCTGACAATTAATGACGAAGAAGCAAGGCAATTATCAGGGGAGTATTCATTGGTAAAAGCAGCAAAAAAAATACTGAAGATGGGGCCTAAGACTCTTATTATTAAAAAAGGAGAACATGGCTCATTACTTTTTAACAGGTCAAATATCTTTTTCGCACCTGCTTTGCCGCTTGAAGAAGTTTATGATCCCACCGGGGCAGGAGATACTTTTGCAGGAGGATTTATTGGTTTTCTGTCAAAAACAGATGATATATCATTTGATAATATGAAAAGAGCAATTATATTTGGGTCTGCAATGGCATCGTTTTGTGTTGAAAAATTCGGGACTGAAATGTTGCAACATTTAACAGCAGATCAGATAAATGAACGTATGCAGAAATTTATTGACTTAGTACAATTTGATTATATAACTGATTAATATATAAATAAACAATTTAAAATTTCAGACAATGTATATCAATTTACAAAAACATCTGCAAAAAGAACTTGCAGCTATCAGAGAAGCAGGTTTGTATAAAAACGAACGAATTATTACTTCACCTCAGGGTGCAGACATTAAAATCAGTACCGGTGAAGATGTATTAAATTTCTGTGCAAATAACTATTTAGGATTATCAAATAATCCAAAATTGGTTGCTGCAGCTAAAGAAGCACTTGACACTCATGGTTACGGAATGTCATCAGTAAGATTTATTTGCGGAACTCAGAATATTCATAAAACTCTTGAGAAAAAAATTGCCGAATTTTTCGGAACAGAAGACACTCTTTTGTATGCTGCATGTTTTGATGCAAACGGTGGAGTTTTTGAACCTCTGTTTAACGAAGAGGACGCAATTATCTCTGATTCTTTGAACCACGCATCAATAATTGATGGCGTTCGCTTATGTAAAGCACAGCGATATCGTTACGAAAATGCGAACATGGAAGATCTCGAAAAACAATTAAAACTAGCTCAGGCACAAAGGTACAGAATTGTTGTAACTGATGGAGTTTTTTCAATGGATGGAAATGTTGCTCCTATGGATAAAATCGTTCAATTAGCTGAAAAATATGATGCTTTGGTTATGATTGACGAATGTCATTCTGCCGGAGTTGTCGGAAAAACAGGTCGTGGAGTTACCGAATTATTTAATGTTCGCGGGAAAGTTGAAATCATTACAGGAACTTTAGGTAAAGCTTTTGGTGGAGCAATAGGTGGGTTTACTACTGGTAAAAAAGAAATTATTGAACTATTACGTCAACGATCACGACCTTATTTGTTCTCAAATTCTATCCCTCCGATGGTGGCTGCTGCCGGAATAAAAATGTTTGATATGATGGCAGAAACTACTGAATTACAAGACAAATTGCATTGGAATACTAATTATTTTATGGAAAAAATGTCTTCAGTAGGATTTGATATAAAACCAACCAAATCTGCAATTTGTGCTATCATGTTATATGATGCCAAATTATCTCAGGATTTTGCCTCTGAGCTTATTCATGAAGGTATATATGTGATAGGTTTTTATTATCCTGTTGTTGCTAAAGGACAAGCCAGAATCAGAGTTCAGTTGTCAGCAGCACACGAAAAAGAACACCTTGATAAAGCTATCGCAGGATTTACCAAAGTCGGAAAAAAATTAGGGGTTCTGAAATAAAAAATATTACTAATGTTATGTTAAATGTAATATAACGTTTACCTGAAGTTGGCAATTGGCAAATAGCAGTTTGCAATTCATAGAGATATTTTCTATTTAGATTTATACTTCTCAGGAATTTCTACAATATGTTTCAACATTCAACCTACTTCTTCATACTTGTTATAACAATCTTGCCAACTGCCCATTGTCAATTTATTAAAATACATCAAAATTGAGTTAACACGACACTAATACAGGACATTATTATGCTTTTCTTGTTTTTCTATTTGCGGAAATAACCCTCCATATTCCAATACCGGTTACAAATAAACCAATTACAAATCCTATCCAGGGTTTAAGCACTATAGGGTTTGTATTGCTCTTTTTGCTGAAACTGATATAACTTAATGCGGTTTTGTTGTTTTTAATAACAGATCTTTGCGGATTATCATTATCCACCAATATTTTTATCTTTTCCCCAATGACATTATTGTTATAAATATTTTCGTCAACCCTCTCATTATTGATAAATTTTTTTCCGGCAATATCATATGAATAACTCAGTGATTCTTTGTCTCCCGACTTAGATTCAATTACTGCATCTGTTTCTATTCCTCTTTCAGCAAGAGAAAATTTATCGTAAGTACTATAAACCCGGAACAAAATATATACTCCTGCAATAATCAGAAAAAAAGGAATTATTTTAGATATCATATTATTCGGTTTTTTGTTTTTCAATAATAAATCCGATTTCTGATATGAAAATAAGCGGATCCTGATCAGAACTGTTTTCAATTGTAAATTTATAAATTCCCGGTTTTTCAAAAGCAACATTTTCTCTTACAGGAATTGTCAAATCATAGATATTTCCAATAACAGAACCAAGGTAATTCTCATCTTCATCTCTCAATTTAATATCTGCACTAAAAGTTTCTGTTTTTCCGTCAGGACCAAGTCTGGAAATATTTACAGGGAAATTCATATACGGACAACCCTCAATAAATCTGACAGCAATACTGATCTTATATTCCGGAACCACATCTGTGATATTTACATCAAAACTGATAATATTTGTTTTATGCCATTGCAATTCATTAACATCTTTATACTCTTCATATATTTTATCAGAATTACATGAATATAAAAAAGCAATTGCAAACATTGACAAAAAATAAGCTAACTTTGTTTTATACATTATCTTGTGGTATTTTGTTTATTTTATTGTGTAAAATTATAAATTTTAAAATTACATGCTATGAAATCATCTTTATTATTTTTTTATATTGATTAGTCATGATATCATTTTCAAAAAAAACGGTTATAATTTTAATATCAAAGTAATTGAAATGAATAATTTATCTCTGGACACTTATCTGCGTGACCTGAAATTTGTAGTAATTGCAGATGAACAGACAGGAAAACCATTTGAAATTTTTTTCGGATTTCATTTACCCAATCTGCATCTTGCGATATATAATGAAGCAATACGTGTTCATTCAGTATCCGGAATGCATTTATCTGTGCAGGGAGGAGGCAGAATAACAAAAAGAGACAACATAATTGTTTTTCACGGAAGGTCAGAAAAGTATGGGAAATACGAGGACGAGATTGTTTTAGCATTGGCTCCGAAACACCCATTATTTGCAAAAAAAGAATTTTCGCTTTCTGTCAAAATCAGGCTACGATAATGTGGATTTGATTATTATAGAAAACGAATAAGAAAGGCCCAAATTCCAAGCTCCAAGCTCCAAATTCCAAATTCCAAGCTCCAAATTCCAAGCTCCAAATTCCAAATTCCAAGTTCCAAATTCCAAACTCCAAGCTCCAAATTCCAAGCTCCAAATTCCAAATTCCAAGTTCCAAATTCCAAGAGCCAAATTCCAAGTTCCAAGCTCCAAGCTCCAAGCTCCAAATTCCAAGTTCCAAGCTCCAAGCTCCAAATTCCAAGCTCCAAGCTCCAAATTCCAAACTCCAAGCTCCAAATTCCAAATTCCAAGTTCCAAATTCCAAGCTCCAAATTCCAAGCTCCAAATTCCAAATTCCAAGTTCCAAATTCCAAATTCCAAATTCATTACTTTTAGATATAGTGTTAATTAACAAAACAGCATAGTTATACAATTAACTAATGTTTTGTGTTGAAATATATTGTTGAAATATCATTGCTAAACCGCAATATTGTTGCACCTTTGCAGGCTTAAAAAAAAGGAATGTCTTTACAGAAAATCAGAAATATAGGTATTGCTGCACATATTGATGCAGGAAAAACTACAGTTACAGAAAGAATTTTGTTTTACACCGGAGTTACCCGTAAAACCGGAGAAGTTCACGATGGCCAGGCTACAATGGATTTTATGAAACAGGAACAGGAGCGAGGAATAACGATTGCTTCTGCTGCAATATCATGCAAATGGAATGATTCAAATATCAACCTCATTGATACTCCAGGGCATATTGATTTTACGATTGAAGTTGAACGCTCGTTAAGAGTAATTGACGGAATGATTGCCGTATTTTGTGCAATCGGTGGTGTTGAGCCGCAAACAGAAACAATATGGAATCAGGCTGATAGATATAAAGTTCCGCGTATTGCCTTCGTAAATAAAATGGATCGCAGTGGTGCGGATTTTAATGAAGTAGTTACGATGATGAATAATTATCTTGATGCCAACGCAATACCTTTTCAAATGCCAATAGGTTCAGAAGATAATTTTTCAGGAATTATTGATCTGATAGAAATGAAAGCATTTTCATTTACTGATGCCGGAAGATTTGAAATGCCCTTTCCTGATGATTATATCCAATCATCCATAAAAGCACGTGAAGTAATTGCCGAAAAACTTGCGGATTTTAATAATGAGATTATGGAATTATTTATGAATAATGAAGAAATTCCGGCCTCATTACTTAAATCTGCTGCCAGAGATGCATGCATTAAACTATTAATAACCCCTGTTTTTTGCGGGGCTGCATATAAAAACAAAGGAATACAGCTTTTACTCGATGCTGTCACATTTTATCTTCCTTCACCTATTGATGTAGGAGCTTTGGTCGGCCTGGATATTTATAACCCGGAGAAATCACACAAAAGAAGCCCTTCAGTTAAGGAACCGTTATCTGCTTTGGCCTTTAAGATAATAAACGATCCTTTTGTGGGGCAGCAAACTTTTGTTAGGGTTTATAGCGGAGAAATTAAAAACGGAATGCAGATTTTCAATCCTGCCAAGGGAAAATATGAGCGCATTGGAAGAATCATGCAAATTCATGCAAAAGAACGTGTGGACATAAATCATGCAGGACCGGGAGATATTGTTGCTTTAATTGGATTAAAATTTACAAAAACAGGCGACACTCTTTGCGATACAGAACAACCCCTGTTGCTAGAATCAATACATATTACACCTCCTGTAATTGAACTGACAATTGTTCCTGCTATTCGTAAAGATCAGGAAAAACTGGGCGAAGCCTTGCGCAAACTCACAAATGAAGATCCCTCATTTACAGTCAGATTTGATGATGAGACAAATGAAACAATTATTGCAGGAATGGGAGAATTGCATCTGGAAATAATCATAGACAGGCTTAAGCATGAATTCAAAGTTGACGTTATTGTTGGCGAACCTGCTGTTTCTTTCAGAGAAACAATCAGAACAGAACAAAGGTGCGAGCATAAATTGGTGAAACAATCGGGAGGGAAAGGACAATACGCCCATGTAATTATGAGAGTTGAGCCAAATCCCGGAAAAGGTTATGAATTTGTTGACATGATTAAAGGAGGTGCAATACCATCAGAATTTATTGTATCAATAAATAAAGGAATACGAAAAACTATTATGGAAGGCGTTCTTTCAGGATTTCCTGTTGTTGATATAAAAGTTGTTTTACTTGACGGGACATTTCATCCCGTTGACTCATCTGATATGGCTTTCAGAACATGTGCTTCAATGTGTTTTAAAAAAGGGTTTAACAGTGCTTCCCCTGTACTTCTTGAACCGACTATGAAAATCGAAATTAATACTCCTGATGAATATATCGGGGATATTACAGGCAATCTTAACCGTCGCCGGGGCAGTATTGATTCTATGCGTCGTTACCGTAAAGGTTCTCAAAAGCTGAATGGGCATGTGCCTTTGATGGAAATGTTTGGGTACTCTACCCAATTAAGAAATATTAGCAGCGGACGTGCAAATTATTCTATGGAATTCTTCGAATATACTCCAATGAGTGCTTCTCTTCAAGAACAAGCTTTGAAAAAAATAAAAGAGAAAAAAGAAAAGTAAGAGGCTGTTTTTCCTATTGAATAATCATCCTTGTTGTCTTCACTTTTCCACCATCAGAAATCAGTTTTACTGTATATATTCCCTTAGAAAACTGCTTTGAATAAATGTTCAATTTATCACTACCAGTAACTTTAAAACTTTTTAGATTCCTGCCATATATATCAGTAATTTCGACTGTACCACTGTTTCTCTCAGTCATATATACGTCAATCTCAGAGGATGAAGTCACCGGATTTGGAATGACTTTAATCGAAATATCGTCTGAATTACTGGTAATATAACCTGAATTTAATGTCAAAGACTTTGCATTTAGTCCCTCTGTTTGCATACAGTTTGGCGTAAAATCCTGCAAATTGGCTATATTGATAATTCCATCTCTCAAATCTTTTTCAATCTGCATAATACAACGCCATCTTTCAGCATAAGCCAATTCTGAACTATCATTTGTAATGGATAATAAATTGTCAAGCACGGTCAGAGCTGTTGAATAATCGTCTGATAAACGATAAAATATAGCTTTCTCGGTTTCAAGGAAAAACAATCTGGCATCATTATTTGACAGCAGTTGTTTCATCTTTTCAAGTGCTTCAAAAGTATGAGCAAGATAAGTCTGGTTGTTTGCTGTTGTGTTAACTGTTGAATAGAGTTTCTTGGTGCAATGACTTAATCCTACCCATGCAATATCCCAATAATCAATATTTGAATATGAAGCTGTTGGAACTGGTGATTGAAAAACCTGCCAGCAATAATCATGAGCATCTCCCCAGTTCCCTGTAGTATCAGCCGTTTCAAATACATTATTCATATTTTGCTGAAAACTGGCTGTCAGATTATTTGTAATTTCTTCATTTATTGAAGATTCTTCTTCTTCCGCTAACATACCAAACCCCTGAAGACAATATTCAAATTCTGTAGGTGATGTTCCATTTATTGTATAATATTCTGAACATAAGCCATATTTCCAAATACTATAATCAGATGAAGACAAAGATGTTGCAGGATTTGAATACCATTGATTGTTATATGCAAATATATTTGGATACCTTATATAGCATGCATACTTATTTAAAGTGCCATAAAATTTATAATCATCTATCTCATTATTAGGGTAAAACATATTTAGCCCATTGTTAAGGTAAATATAGTTTGCATTAGAAAATTTAATATGATAGTAATTATCTGCAAAATAATTACTTTCTCCATCCCATGTTGGGTCCAGATAAACAATGACATTACTGGTTGCATATAGTCCTGCATAGGTTGAATTGTCTGCATCGGTTATTTCATTGCAAATTCCTGTGAAGGTATGACTGCCATTTACTTCAACTGCGCTGGTTAATGCTCCGGCAACTTCGGTATTTTCCATTAGCAGGTTACCGGAACAACTGATATAGCGGACAGGATAATCACTTCCTGTAAAACTGCAATCGGTTATCGAATTGTCATCAAGAGAAGTAGCCTGGGCATAGAATCCTGTCGTATTATCCACAAAAGTACACTCGCTAAGCATTATTGAAACTCCGTTTTCCCATACTCCGTAATCATTATCTTCAAATTCACTGGTGTTAATTTCAAGTGAATTTCCATTCCATGTCAGGTAAGCATATATGCCGTACTGGCCTTTTTCAAACTTACAGCCGGAAATTACGGTGTTTTGCTGGCCACATAACACCAGTCCACGATGATCGGTGCGGTTGGCGGACTGCGGGGTAAACAGCACATCAGTCACGGTAATATCTGTGCCTGACCATTCGGGAACTATCCGGGCATAATTGTTTGACATATGCACAAGACCATCGTTCAAGGTGAAAGTTTCTATGTTTTCGGGGATGTAAATGCTGGTCTGGGCCACTTCAAGAATTTTATCCGTTTGATCAGTGCTACCGTTCAGTACAAATCCTGAATTTGTAAAAGCAGTAATATTGTGTGGCTCGGATACAGGATTGCTGAATTTTACAAAACCATTGCCTGTATATGTGAAAGTCGCATTCGCATTTATAGTTAAATCCCCTGAAATTTCCAGTTTTGTATCATTATCATTGAGTAAAATTATTGCATCAGGATTAATTATAAGGCCTTTATCAATAGTTGAACAATATTCAATATATATTGTACCGGATTCTCCCATTAAAACCTGACCATTAGTTTCAATTTCCATTGTACCTCCGGGTTCAATATCTATGATTCCACCAAAATACCCGTCACATCCTCCTTTTATTACTCCATTTTCAGTAATAATAAGAGTGCTTCCGCTTTCAACAGTAAGCGTTGCTTCGTCCATAAGCATCAGGGTGTTATCAATTGTTAATGTAGAACTATTGCTTACAGTCAAATCTCCTGTTATTTTTTTCCTGACATCCCAAGTAGTATTAGTTGTGACTTCAACTGAATTTTGAACATCATATAAGCATTGCAAATCTGCCCTCCACACTCCCCTGCCATAAGTTCCAAGAACAAGTTCTCCTGTTGATTTTACAATTTTCATATTCCATATAGACACATCAGGCAAACCTGTTATTTTATACCAGTTAGTTGTTCCGTCTTCAAGATAAAATAAGCCGAAATCTGTGCCTAAGTATAAAACTTCATTAATATCATCATATTCAATATTATTTATTGGAATATTTGGCAAATCGTAAGAAATATTTGTCCAGTTTGAACCAAAATCCGATGTTTTATAAACTTTTTCACCATCTATAAATCTACCAAAACAAATCCATAAATCATCGTCGTCTGAAGGATTTATTTCAATGTCAGTTATAGGAGTATAAGTAAAATCAACATCAAACTCATTATTACTTACATCATCAATAACAGTCCAGTTATCTCCTCCATCATTAGTAAGAACCAAAGTGCCGTTGTTAGGATTTTCGGTTTTAAATCTTGAAAAAGCGAACACCTCATCATCACTAGGAGAGGGAGCCATTGCAGTAATATATCCAGCGCCTCCCTCAGAAGCTCCGAAATCCGAAAAACTATCACCAAAATTAGTAGATTTTAAAACATTATACTCTCCTCCTGCATAAATATAGTACTCATTAATATTGTCATTACACACAGGCGAATTAAATTTCCGCACATAATAATAAACTGGAGACCAACTATCACCTCCATTTGAAGTTAGATAAAACCACAGATAATCTGAGCCACAAGTAGCCAATACATTTTCTTCATTCGTAAGACGTACTACAGCACCACCTCCATCACCACCATAGACTCGTGACCAACTACCGTCTGCACTTCTTTTTAATGTGCCACAGTCTGCAGTACCACCATACATAACATCCGGATTACTTTCGGAAACATCGAGCCCAAAAAACTGACTTAGAGAAAGATTCCCATTTATTGATTCCCAGTTTTGATTTCCACCAGTTGTTGATCTACAAATCCCTCCATCTGTAGCAATAAAAACAGGAACTCCGCTTGCTGAATTTGAAAAAGCAACATCACGTGTATCATAATGAACTTCTCCAGATGGACCAAGAGGAAAAGTTGAAAAGTTAAAACCGCCATCATTACTATATTTCATTAATATTCCGCCTGCATAAATACCTCCATCTGGAGCAATATCAATTTCTGCAACATAAGATGCAACGTAATCATCATATGAACTAACATTTGCCCAATCTGTTCCATTTATGGATTTATACAAACCATAACCCTTAAAAAGACCATAAGTATAACCATCATCAGGATTGTAATCTATTACTATAAATTCAGAATTATTAGCACCAATCGCATCCTCTTTTACATCAGTGAAATTATCGCCTCCATCATCTGAAAAATACAAATCGTTTTTCCCACATACATAAATATTATCACCATCACTTGGATCAATAACAATTTCCCATAGTTGATTTGCCCCTGAAATAGGATTAAAATTGCTCCAAATATCACCACCATCAATACTTTTATAAAACCCTTTGTCTGCTAATATATACATAATATCAGAATCAGAAGGATCATATACAATTCTTGTAAGCATAATTTCTGAAGCAGGGTCTATTTCTAATGACCATTCCCAGTTAATCCCACCATCAATTGTTTTTAGCACTCCAGCACTATAAGTGCGATTATTTGAAATACAATTTGAATAAAAGCTTACTATGATAAATACTGTATCGTGATTGTCAGGATCTATGGCTATATCGAAAGCTCCTATGCCAGAATAATTATCTGTAAGGCATACCCACTGCACATCTTCAGCGTCAACTGTTGCATTAATGCTTTTCCATAAACCTCCACTCATTGAGCCAAGATATACAATATCATCGTCAGTTGGATCAACTGCCACACTCTGACAGCGTCCAATATTATTTTTTATCGACATTTCAGTAGGACCTAAATGTTCCCATGCCAGAGTGGCTGGACTATATGATTTCTCTTCCTCCCCTATATAATAATCAGCCTAGGCTTGTGAATATGCCGTAAAACTGCCAGCACTATCAACTCTGGTGTCCCAGTATGACCTCCATCTGTTGTAACGTTTTTGCTCATATTCTTCAGAATTATTAAACACTTCTCCATCGTCTTCCTCTATTAGTGATACAATCTCATTATAATTCAATGTGTCGTTTCTGAAAATGTCTGATATTGTTTGTGCATTTGTAGTAATGACAAAACCTAAACATAAAATCATAAATAATAAATTTCTCATGATATATTTTTTTTAATTAATAATAAATTTGCCTGTATCGATGGTTTTATAATTATCGTTTAGTTTAAAGAAATAAATCCCTTTTGAAAGGTATAAATTCCAAATTTCAAAATAATTATTCTTAGTTTCTGAAATATTCATTAGCTGCCCTTGAGAGTTATAAATATTTAAAATAATTTTCTCATTTAAATCATTCTGAAATTCAAGCCGACTCTTTTTTGTAACAGGATTAGGATATAGCATTGTATTGTTACTGTTTTCAGAATTATTTATACCAATAATATGACAGAAATCCTGTACTCCACAATCTAAATTATCAATCATAAATCCTCTTTTATTGGTTTGAAGGCTGTCGCTAATAAAATGAATTCGAAATATTGCATAATCCACATCAAATCCATTTTGATCATCCCAATTAAAGCAAACTCCAAAGTCTGACCAATATTGAAAATTATCATTCTTTGAAACACCAGATTGAATAAAAGTAACAACCATCTGTCCTTTTTCTGTCTCTTCCGTTTCTATAACCGGAGCAATAAAGCCAAAGTTAAACGCCTCTTCGCAAACTCTTCCTATGCCTATTTCTTCATCTTCTTGGATATTTAAAGTTTGTTCAAAAATTTCGGTAGGATTATCTGGAATTAAGTCAATATTTTCTGCGAGAATATCAATTA
>JBDRPR010000048.1:0-2606 GCA_043826845.1 Bacteroidota bacterium | reverse complement strand
ACAATCAAACTGGACAAATATTGACCCAACTTCATCTTATAGCTCCAATTGTTCTGGATCTCCAGTTTTTATTTCACAAGATATTCTTACAAATGTTTTATGTAATGGGGATTGCAATGGTGATATTAGTATCACAGTATCAGGTGGTACTCCAGGATATACATATAGCTGGGTAGGACCAAGTGGCTATATTAGCACAAATGAAGATATTAGTGGATTATGTGCTGGCACATACGATTTAACCGTAACAGATGGTGCATCCACTACGTCAACAGCTAGTTTTACTGTAACAGAACCTTTACCAATAACAATAACAACAACCAATATAACAAATACCTGCGGAGGACAATGTGATGGATTGGTATCTCTTTCAGCAAGTGGTGGAACACCTGTTTACCAATATATATGGTATAATGGTATTCAACCTGCTGTTGTAACCAATCTATGTCCTGGAACATATACCGTTACTGTAACAGATGCCGTTGGATGTACAAACTCCCTTCCTGTTATAATTTCCGGATTCCCACAAATTACCGGCCTGAACGAGGTGATTACAGATGCTACTTGTGGCCTTTCAAATGGCAGTATTGATATTACCGTTAGCAATGGTGCACCTCCCTTCACATATTTGTGGAGCAATGCTGCAACAAGCGAAGACCTGAGTTTGATCTCCACAGGGACATACTCTGTTACAGTTACTGATGTAAACGGGTGTACTTATACTGATTCATTTAATGTTCAAAATATAGCCGGACCTACCTCTTCAATTACGTCTCAAACAAATGTACTTTGTAATGGAAATTATGATGGAACTGCTGTTGTAGCAGGTTCAGGAGGTACTACTCCATACACTTATTTATGGGATGCAAATGCAGGAAATCAAACTACAGATACCGCAATAAATCTATGTGCAGGGAATTATTCAGTTACCGTTACAGATAATATTGGATGTTCCTCTATTTCCATTGTTACAATTACAGAACCAAGTGTTCTTAATATATTTAATGATTCCATAACAAATACCACACATGGAATATGTAATGGTTCTATAGATTTTTCTGCTGTTGGTGGAGTCCCTCCTTATGATTATTTCTGGAGTACAGGAGATACAACAAATACATTGGATATGCTTTGTCCGGAAAGTTATGATATAACAATAACAGATAGTAATGGCTGTATTTTTCAAACAAGTTTTCATGTAGGTAGTTCTTATGATAGTTCATATACATTTGTTGATACAATTTATGTTCAGATTGATACCTGTATTTTCAACAACACTTTACCTGTTGACAGTGCCTTGATCTATAATTATTCAACAATCAGTCAGGATTCAGTTCTGCTCAACTGGGTATTCTGGCAGGATGGAAATTCTATCCTGCTTGATATAGGGGTACATATTGATACTCCGGGAAGTAATCTTGTTTATCTGGAAATTGATTGTGGAACAAAAGCGCAGTTTGCATATGAGTTTTACGGAGTCGTTGATATCATCACAAATTTAAGCGGGCATAAACAAGAGTTGCCTGATGTGAATATATACCCAAATCCAACAACAGGAAAAATCACAATTGAAGCAGAGGGAATAAGAAATATTAAGTTGCTTAATATTGAAGGCAGGAAAATATATTCAGGTGTTGATCATGAGATTGACATTTCCAAAGAATCAAAAGGTATATTTATTATTATTGTCACTACTGATACCGGATTCACCGTTAGAAAAATTATTCTGGAATAAACAGAATTCAATGAAATTTCTCAGGTAGGGTATGAATTTCCGCAATGGCAAATGCCATTAAAAAATAAACCCAAGATCATGTCCTTGAGAATTTATCCAATAATTGACTGTTCAATGAAATTTCATTTTTTTGAAAAAGATAGTCAACTTCAGCATTTGTACTTTTTGCCTCCCTATGCCAGTAGAAAAGCCGGTGATTTTGCAAAGGAGTCTGATATTTCAGCAGTTCAAGACCAACAAACATTTCAGCAAGCGATCCTTTGTTTATTAATGACAAGTCATTGTTCAATAACACATTACCCATATCTAAACCACTGATTCTCTGATAAATTCCGGTATCTATCATGATCATCTTTCCATTCCAGTAATACACTATCTATGTGCCTATTAATATTGTTTATTTTATTTATCATACCCGGAAAATGTCAAATATTTAATTATCAGACAGGTTAATACTATTGGGCTGATAACAATTTCCTGCTAAATGTGTAATAAAAAATTATTTCAAAACATTCTTTGATATTACCACCCTTTGCACCTGGTTGGTTCCTTCATAAATCTGGCAAAGCTTCACATCACGCATGATCTTTTCAACCGGAAAATCTTTTGAGTAACCCTCTCCTGCCATCACCTGAACTGCATCAGTTGCAACTCTCATTGCCACATCTGATGCGTAAAGTTTGGCCATGGCTGAAAGTTTAGATGCCTCTTTCCCGCCGGTATCATAGGTTTTGGCAGCATACCATGTAAGAACCCGTGCAGCTTCAATTTCTGTAGCCATATCTGCTAACATGAACGCAACTGCCTGTTGGGCAGCAATGGGTTTTCCAAACTGGATGCGGTTCTTTGCCCAATCGCGTGAAATTTCAAA
>JBDRPR010000047.1:0-2541 GCA_043826845.1 Bacteroidota bacterium | reverse complement strand
TCAGCTCTTAAATAATCAGTATCAAAGTCTGTTATAAATTTTTCGATTTTATCATAGACACATGGAACAGTTTCGATAAGTTGATCAGGATCATTAGAATAATCTGAATAACAACCAAATCCGTACTTTCCTGCTGATTTTATTATCTCTCCATCAGTATTATGATATATTTTTCTTCCTGTAGAATCCATCTGATATATTATATCATTTAAAGAACATGATACAACAACAAAGTTATTGTCAAAACTCCAGTTTATTATAGTAATATCAATATAATTATCATATAAACACTGAATGTTTTCATGCCCGGTTTTTAAACTGACAAGTCCCCATTTCTCATTATTTTTGACAGGAACGAATCCAAATTTCGTATTTTGCACATTAATTTCCTGATATGGTCCGATAAGAGATCCTTTATTGGTATAGATATATGAATTATCCATAACATAATAATAAAGAGGATAACTTGTCGAAGTATCCCATTGTCTTTCTGCAATAGAAAATTTATTGCCAGAGGTTTCGTTAGGATTATAAATTGTAAATACGTCTGCTACCCATATTTTTATCAGGTTTTCATTAATCTCTAATGAAAGATAATCAGGTTGAATAATCCACTCTTTTTTCACAAGGTTAAAAACCCCTTGTTTCCGGTAATTAATTATTTCATTATCAGGAATAGAATAATCAAAGGGATAACTTTCCATTTGTGTAATAAGTGCCACAGGATCGTTATTATATAAATATTCATTTTCGAAATCACGAAAAACAATGCTTTCATAGTCAGGTTCCAGTAAAATTTCACAATCCTGATTAGCCAATCCCGAGAGTTCAACATCAGGAAGATCAGGATTAATATATGTTATTATAAAATAATCCTTTCCCATATCATCAATCAAAGAAATATTATTATATAAAAGCTCTGTTTTCTTATTCAATGAAGGATTCAATAGTCCTTTTAGTCCATTAGAGTTTTCAAATATTATAATATCCGAATAACTTTCGTTATAATAATACTCGGATAAAAAATAAATTTTATCATATTCGCAGGGTAATAACATTGTACCATTTTCATCGAACAACCCTTTTTTATCATATTTAATAAAAATGTAATATTTATATAAGTAATCGTATCCATCATACTCATAAGGAAGAAGCATTTTTCCCGAAGTATCGACAAGGCCAAATAATAGATGATCCGTCTCGGGATTATCCGTTGGCTTACGTTGAGGGTATGAACGCATAGCTATTTGTGCATTCAGTTCGAAACACAAGAGCACAAATAAAACTGATATATATGTCTTCATAATTTCAGTAATTAAAGGGTTCTTTAAACAAAATAAATTGTTATACAATAATAAAAAATGAAAATGACTTTTTTGGAAAAAAGATAAAGTTTTTGTTCAATCGATAAATCAGTTTTGTAATAAAAACCAAATAAGAGATAACATAATAAAAAAAAAAATTTTGTTTTACTTTTTTTTCTTGCAATACAGCTATATTTGCAATTCTTTTTTCAGTTTATAAAACATTGATTTTGATGAGTACAAAATTTAAAGAATATAAAAAATTTGATCTTTCGGGGATAAATAAAGAGATATTGGAGCAATGGAAATTGAATAATACTTTCGAGTTAAGTATTAGTACACGTGACAAAAACAAAACCTATGTATTTTATGAAGGGCCACCTTCAGCCAATGGAGTGCCTGGAATTCATCATGTTATGGCAAGGACAATAAAAGATATTTTTTGCAGATATAGTACATTAAAAGGCTACAGAGTTCCACGAAAAGCAGGTTGGGATACACATGGTTTACCTGTTGAGCTGGGTGTTGAAAAATCACTTGGAATTACAAAAGATGACATTGGAAAATCAATTTCTATTGAAGAATATAATTCTCACTGTCGTAAAGAAGTGATGAAATATACCGATATGTGGGAAGATCTTACAAACATTATGGGTTTCTGGCTTGATATGAAAAATCCATATATTACTTACGAAAACAATTATATTGAGACTTTGTGGTATTTGTTAAAACAATTGTATCAAAAGGATTTATTATATAAAGGATATACAATTCAACCATATTCTCCTGCAGCGGGAACCGGATTAAGTTCACATGAATTAAATCTTCCTGGTTGTTATAAGGATGTGAAAGACACAACAGCAGTAGCTCAGTTTAAGGTAATCAGAAATAAAAATTCTGAATTTTTATATAGCAATTGTGATACTTCTGAAATTCATATTTTAGCATGGACTACTACACCCTGGACTTTACCATCAAATACGGCCCTTGCCGTAGGTGATAAAATCAGTTACCTGAAAGTCAGGAGTTATAACCCTTATACTTTCATGCCTATAACTGTTATACTTGCAAAGGAAAGATTAAACACTTATTTTCCTGAAAAGAATGCCGGACTAAAGCTTGATGAATATAAGGAAAATGATAAAAACATTCCATTTCAAATAATTGAAGAATATAAGGGCAAAGAACTTATAGGAATTGAATATGAGCAACTTATTAATTGGGTAAAACCAAAAGG
>JBDRPR010000046.1:0-2935 GCA_043826845.1 Bacteroidota bacterium | reverse complement strand
AATGAAAATCATATTATTGTTAACATCCGTTCTTATAATAAGCTATAGCTATTCTCAAACTGTTATTGAGATGACACATCCCGGTGATGCTAATATAATTTTACTCGAAGTTGATGACATTAATGATGCTGACATAGCTATTTATAAAACTGACGATAAAGAATTATATCAGAAATGGGATTGTATGTGGAAATATAAGACATGGGGATTCAGCAACTTTTCTGTTTATGTTACTAAGGACAATGAAGATCCTTTGATGCTTGATGAAGAAACCGGATTAAAACTTGTTTTTCACGGAAAAGTATATTATACTGAGGATCCTGAAGAGAGAGGATATAAAACTGAAGGTTTTATGCTTGAAGGAGTTTTTCGTAAGTTTGCTAATAATTCGGAAACAGACAAAGACAAGGAAAAATAATATACCAGAATATTCTTAATGAAAAAAATCAACCTTTTTATTTTATTTGTTCTGCTTATATTGATTACTTCATGCAGAAGTAACGATAAAGTTATTATTCTGGAAGAAAGGGATCCTATTGTTAAAACATTATATGAGCAGGATTCAATTGTGATTTTTCGAAAGGATTCCCTGAAAAATAAACCCAATTGATTTTCTTTAATGCATCTTAATCTTAATTTTAACGTATTTTTATTCTTACTCGTTTGTATTGTAAGCGGTCAAAATATTAATATTAATAAGGATGACAATAATTGTCTTTATTTAGGAACTGACCAGTTAGACAGTCTTACAATCACCCAGATAAAAATCACTGAATTTCTGACTGTGAATCAAAAGGAAAGACTTAAACTTAATGATGATATTTTTTCAAAAGAAACGATGCTCAGTTATAGAAAAGGCAGATTGATAAAAGAAATATGGAAATATACCGGAATTGATGCTGCCGGAATTGATCATATGAGCAAAAAAAAAGGAGGTTTCAGTAGTTATGGGTATGAGAATGAAGAAGATTATAATACAAACATTGCATCTTCATATACAAGTAAGAATGAGTTATCATTCGATGAAAACTTAAAAATTATCCAAATCCTTGATAGAGGTCAGGGCGACCTTCTTATTAATTCTGTGTCGGCAGATGAGTTTATTATGTTAAATTATTCAGAAAATCATGATTTTGAATACCTTATGATAAATCCAATAAAAAGCAGATTAATTTATTTTAAACTTAACAGATAAATGAAATACTATTTGATTCTTATTTTGTTTTTTTTAACCACTCTTACTTCATGTTTCTGGGGAAAACAGCTTGATGTTCCAAAAAATGTTATGATTGAAGATAATTTCACTGTTAAAACCGATAACAGCACAAGTCATATTTATATTAATAATTATTCAGAAGCAGAATATAAAAATTTTCTAATGAATAATCTAAAGACAAGCTTGGTAGAATATAATATTAATATAGTTGACATAAATTTTTCAAATATTGATTATACAATATATGTGAATACATGTGAATTGAAAGAAACTTCACGATCTGAAGTTGTTAATGACGAGACTTCCGATTATAATGGAAGATCTTATGAGTTGGCAACCTGTGATGCAGATGCAAGTTTTAAATTATATTTGGGTAAATTATCTGAAAATAATCTAGTTGGAGAATTTTCTGTTTATGCCAGCAAGGAAGAAAAATTAAAAAACAGTCGCACCGGTTTTGACTATATGTTTGGTACCAACAAAGACAATAAAGATTATCGCCAAAAACTGCTTAGTGATGATACTTTTAAGGATCTTGCTGAAAAATGTGGTAATAGGATTTCAGGAAAAGCAACGCAAAAAATTTCAAAAAGATTAAAAAAACAAACATAAAAGATAAATATTTCAATAATTTAACGCCACCTTTCTTGAAAAATAACAAATAAGAAAAAATGGAATTTACATCTGACAAAATCCCCTTTGTTGCCAAGACATTATACGGATTAGAAGCAGTTCTGGCAAAAGAGATAGAAAATCTTGGAGGTCGGGATATTGTTTCTGGAAATCGTGCGGTTTCTTTTACCGGAAATAAAGAATTGCTGTACAGGCTCAATATTGGTCTTAGAACAGCATTATCAGTTCTATTACCTATTGCAGAGTTTAATGCACATGACACGGATCAATTATATAAATTTTCAAAGGAAATTGATTGGAGTAAGTATTTCAACTGTTCTAAATCAATAGTAATTGAACCTGTTACAAATTCAAAGATTTTCACTCACTCTCAATATGCAGGATTAAAGGTTAAGGATGCAATTGCTGATCATTTCCGAGATAATACGGGAAGAAGACCAGATGTTGACAGAATGTATCCTGATATTCGTATTAATCTTCATATTTCAGATAAAAAATGTATTATTTCTCTGAATTCATCCGGTGATACATTAAATAAAAGGGGATATCGGGAAGTTAGCGATATTGCACCTGTCAACGAAGTTCTTGCTGCTGGAATGATTATTCTGTCAGGATGGAAAAAAAACAGCAATTTTATTGACCCAATGTGCGGATCAGGTACATTACCAATTGAAGCGGCGATGTATGCAAAAAATATTCCTCCAAATGCCAAAAGGAGAAAATTCTCATTTATGCATTGGTTGGATTATGACGAAAGTCTATTTGAAAACGAAAGAAAAAAAGCTATTTCAGGTATTTGTGATTTTGATTTTAAAATTATAGGGAGTGATAGTTCAAACAGAGCTTTTCGCATTGCGATGAACAACCTTGAGAAATCCGGACTTAATAAAAATATCAGGTTTTTTAGAAAGGATTTTGAAGAATCAGAAGACATGGAAAATACTATAATAATTACAAATCCTCCTTACGGGCAAAGAATTACAGATGACGATATTTGCATGTTGTATAAAAACCTTGGAAGAACACTTGCTAAAAAGTTTTATAATAATCAATTATGGATAATTTCATCAAATGATAAAGCTATGA
>JBDRPR010000045.1:0-4770 GCA_043826845.1 Bacteroidota bacterium | reverse complement strand
GTAACCCTTCGGGGCAATATTTTTCCTTGTTCATTAAGAAATTTTCTTAGGAAATTCGGATCTTTATAATCAATATACTTTATGCGGTTCTTTTTAAACCTGCAATACTTCTTTTTTCTTACCTCAAACTGTGGAGGTGTTAAATATCTGATTTCTGCACCATTTGTTGCCATTTTTATTCCTCCTCTACTTTAGGTGATTCAACTGTTTCTTTCTTTTGTGTTCTCTTTTTTTCAGCATATTCGAGCGCATATTTTTCAAGCTTAATTGTTAAAAAGCGAAGAATACGTTCATCTCTTTTATATTCAACTTCGAGTTTAGTAATATGTTCACTTTCATATTCAAACTCGATGAGATGATAAAAGCCTGTAGATTTTTTCTGTATCGGATAAGCCAATTTTCGCAAACCCCAATCTTCCTCGTGGACAATTTTACCTCCATTCCCGGCGATATAATCCCGGAATTTTTTTACCGTTTCCTTCATCTGATTATCAGATAAAACGGGAGTAACAATGAAAACGGTTTCGTAATGATTAATCATATTTACCTTTTTTAATTAAAAAATTTATTTTTTTCGGACTGCAAAATTATAAAAACTATTTTAAGTATCAAACAAATTAAACAATTATGATAATTAAAATTTCAATCTTATCTTTGAAAAAATATTTTGACACATTATATATATGGATAATTTTATTGTTTCAGCAAGAAAATACCGGCCTGATAATTTCGATACAGTTGTTGGCCAGGACTCTATAACTACTACATTAAAAAATTCAATAAAAATCGGACATCTGGCACATGCATATCTTTTCTGCGGTCCCAGAGGTGTGGGAAAAACAACATGTGCCAGAATTTTTGCCAAAACAATTAATTGTTCAAACATAACTGAGAAATCGGAGGCTTGCAATACATGTGATTCATGCAAATCATTTAACAAATCGGGTTCTTTTAATATTCATGAACTTGATGCTGCTTCAAATAACTCAGTGGATGATATCCGTAATCTGATAGAGCAGGTTAGAATTCCACCTCAGTTAGGAAGTTATAGTGTTTATATTATTGATGAGGTTCACATGTTATCTAATCAGGCTTTTAACTCTTTTCTGAAAACTTTGGAAGAACCGCCCCGTCATGCAATTTTCATTCTTGCAACCACTGAAAAACATAAAATTATTCCTACAATAATTTCTCGTTGTCAGATATTTGATTTTCAAAGAATAAGTCTCAAAGATATCGAAAAACAACTTCAATTTGTTGCAAAAAGCGAAAATATTGTTGCTGATCCTGACGGTTTGAATATCATTGCCCAAAAAGCTGACGGTGCTTTACGAGATGCATTATCAATTTTTGACCAGATTGTAAGTTTTTCTGGTAATGAATTTACATATGATGATGTAATAAGTAATTTAAATATAATTGATTATGAATATTATTTCCAGGCAGTAAACAATTTCTTAAATAATGATATTACTTCCTCATTAAAGCTTTATGATCAGATACTGAAAAAAGGATTTGAAGGTAGCGGTTTAATTAGTGGCCTAAGCAGACATATGAGAGATTTGCTGGTATGTAAAGATAATGAGACAATAGTATTACTTGAAGTTGGGAAAAATGTTCAACAAAGGTATCTTAGTCAGGCAAATACATGTAGTCCTGATTTCCTGTTTAAAGCATTGATGATCCTTGGCCAGGCAGATTTTGGATATAAAACCAGTTCAAATAAAAGATTACATATTGAACTTACTTTGCTTCAACTTTGCAGAATAATTGAGAATGCATTGCCTGAACGAAAAATTGATCTGCCTTCGCGTCAGGTTGACGATAAAATCGAAAAAAATAATTTGGGTGAAAGCAAAAGAGATGAAAATAAACCTGAAACAGAAACAATTGAAGAAAAACAGTCAGAAAATGTTGTTAAAGAATCAAATAAAAAGAATTATACAAGTTCAACACCTACAATAAAAAATGAGATAAACGGTTTATATCAGAGCAAAGAAAAATCCTCCGAAGAAATTTCTGATCAATTTATAGATAGTAAAAGTGCTATTGCTAAAAATGAACCATTCACTTCTGATGATCTATTAAAAACATGGAGCGAAATCGCCGATAGATTTAAGGAAAAAGAAACAAGAAAGTTTACTTTATTGACAACCAACTCCATTACATTGAGAGAAAACAGTACTATTGAATTTTCAGTTAGTTCGATGATACAAAAGGAAAAGTTTGAAAAGGAATTATTTCATGATGTATTGAATGAATTAAAGAACAAGCTATCGAATGACTCAATTAACTTAAATATTCTAGTGAAGGAAGTCGAACAGAGCGATTCAAAAAAACTATATACCGATGATGACAAATATAATCATCTGAAAGAAATAAACCCCAAGCTGGATAATTTAAAACAGCAATTTAATCTTGACTTCAACTAATATCTTGTCTATAAAGGTAATGACGATATTATAGACAGTCAATAATTAATCTGTAAATTTGGCAGGTTTTTCTATTTGGTTAATATTTTGTAACTTCATTAATAAAATATAAAAATTTAAAATTATGTTAAAACAAAAAGTAGAAGCGATTTTAAATCAGCAAATTGAAAAAGAAGGGTATTCTTCAAATTTATATCTGGCTATGGCATCATGGGCTGAAAATAATGGTTATGCAGGAATTGCACAATGGATATATGCCCAGGCTGATGAAGAAAAAATGCACATGCTGAAAATTATTGCATATATAAATGAAAGAGGTGGAAAAGCTGTAATCCCTGCTTTTAAGAAGCCCCCTGTAGATTTTAAAAATGTAAAAGTTTTGTTTGATGAAGTATTAAAGCATGAACAATATATTACAGAATCAATAAATAATATTGTTGGCTTATGTATGGAAGAAAAGGATTTTACAACTCACAACTGGATTCAGTGGTTTGTAACTGAACAAATTCAGGAAGAAGCCTCGGCTCAGGAAATAATTGATAAAATAAAAATGATTGGCGATAAAAATATGTATATGTTTGATCGTGATATAATGGGTTTACGTACTCCCGAAACTACAGGAGTGTAAATTATAGAAATGTGCTGTAAAGAGGTTGTAATATTTTACAACATCTTTTTTTATCTTTTCGGAATACTTTTTAAGATATCCAGTAAATGATTCCACCATAATTCTACAGTCCGTATCTCAATTTTTTCATCTGGTGAGTGAACTCCACGTAAAGTTGGGCCAAATGAAATCATATCAAGATCAGGATATTTTTCAAGGAAAAGCCCGCACTCCAATCCGGCGTGAATAGCTCGGACATTTGGATTCTTGCCGTACAGCCTTTTATATGAAGCTTCTGCAATTCTTAATATTTCTGAATCAGGATTTGGATTCCAACCTGGATATCCGTCAGAATGTTTAACTTTTGCTCCTGATAAAATGAACACACTTTCAACCATATTTGCTGCATCTATAATAGAGCTTTTTACCGAGCTTCTTTGGCTGGTTGTAACAATTATTTGATTTTTGTCGATAAATTTTACGGATGCCAGATTTGTAGAAGTTTCGACTAATCCTTTCATTTTTTGACTCCACCTGATTACACCGTGAGGGCAAACATATATGGAATTTAATAGGCGGTTCTGAGTTTTTTTGTCAATTATGAATTCAGGTATTTTTGCAGATTTACAGAAAATTGAAAGGTCAGGTGCAGTATCTTCAAATTCATTTTTTATCTCCTTGCCTAATTTGGTCACCATCTTTACAAATTCAGTTTTTTTTCTTTCTGCCAAAGTAATTATTGCAAAAGCTTCACGTGGTATTGCGTTTCTCAGATTACCTCCATCAAAAATATGCAACCCGATATCAAATTCTCTTTCAGCTTGCCAAAGAATCCGGTTAAGTAATTTGTTTGAATTTCCTAGCTCTTTATGAATATCATCTCCCGAATGACCTCCTTTTAAACCACTTACATTTATTTTAAAGGCAATGCTCTTTTCAGGAATATTGTCTTTTGTGAATTTAAAATTTGCAACAGTATCAATCCCTCCTGCACATCCGATAAATAATTCACCTTCATCTTCAGAATCCAGATTGATTAATATTTTACCAGAAAAAAATCCGGGTTTAAGTTCAAAAGCTCCTGTGAGTCCCGTCTCTTCATCTACTGTAAATAAACATTCTATGGGTCCGTGTTTTATTTTATCAGATTTCAGAACTGCCATTTGAACAGCAATTCCAATACCATCATCTGCCCCGAGTGTAGTTCCCTTAGCTTTTACCCATCCGTTCTCAACATATGGCTGAATAGCATCTTTTTCAAAATTGATTTTAACATCAGAATTTTTTTCGCAAACCATATCCATATGACTCTGTAATACAATAGATATAAGAGATTCCATGCCTTTTGTGGCAGGTTTTTTAATAACAATATTTCCTATTTTATCTCTTTTTGTTTCTAGTTTGAGTTTTTTTCCGAAATCAAGCAGATACTTTATGATTTTTTCTTCTTTTTTTGATGGTCTTGGAATTTTTGTAATCTCTTCAAAACAAGTCCAAACTTCCTTAGGTTCTAGTCTATCAAGTACTTTCATGTTGTTCAATTTTAATATTTGACAATAAAGATAAAACGATTACTTTAAAATTTGTTCACTTTATTATTATTTTTCACATAATTTTACTGCTTAAAAGTAAATATATATTATAATATGAATCTTGATGATAACTCAAACTAGCATGTTGTAAAAAATAACAATATGAATTAATTTAATTTATTAACAAAATACTTTTGAT
>JBDRPR010000044.1:0-11731 GCA_043826845.1 Bacteroidota bacterium | reverse complement strand
TCGTCAGAACTTTTAATATATCCACCGGTATCAATGACTGAAAAATCAACACCATTCCAGAAACAATGCCCATACTGACGATCACGGGTTACACCACTTATTTCATCAACTATAGCATCACGCGATTCTGTAAGTCTATTAAAAAACGTTGATTTCCCTACATTCGGCCTTCCAACAATTGCAACTATATTTCTCATAACTATTTAATCTGCTTTATAAAATAATGCTTTCCAAAAAGCATTTAATGTCTGAAGTTGTTATTTTTCTACTTTCACATTATCTGTTTTCTCACACTTCAAACCTATTAATTTCCATAACCGAATTTTTTAAGACTGACAGCCTTACTTCTCCAATCCGGATCAACCTTGACATACAATTCAAGAAAAACTTTTTTATTCAGAAATTTCTCAATATCCTTTCTTGCTTCAGTCCCTGTTTTCTTTAATGCCAATCCTTTATTTCCGATAACAATTCCCTTCTGAGACTCTCTTTCGACGTAAATTATTGCCCTTATCTTTACAAGGTTTCCTTCTTCCTTAAACTCTTCAATCATTATCTCTACAGAATATGGAATCTCTTTTCTGTAATACAATAATATTTTTTCTCTGATAATCTCTGAAACAAAAAATTTCTCAGGTTTATCAGTTAGCATATCTTTGGGATAATACGGAGGATTTTCAGGTAAAATATCAACAATTCTTTGAAACAATGGTAAAACATTATCGCCTTTCAATGCAGAAACAGAATAAATCTCAGCTTTTGGTAACAAGATTTTCCATTTTTCTATTAATTGATTTACAATAGCAGGATGAGATATATCAATTTTATTTATCAGTAAAATAACAGGGATTTTTTGTTTATTCAACAGTTTGATTATATCATTTCCCTCTTCATATTCGTCGTAAACATCTGTTACAAAAAGAATAATGTCGGCATCAGTAAAAGCAGTTTTGGCGGTTTTCAGCATCATTTCCTGCATCATATAATTAGGTTTTAATAAACCCGGAGTATCAGAAAAAACAACCTGAAAATCATCGGTATTAACCAAACCTTTTATTCTGTGACGTGTAGTTTGTGCCTTTGAAGTAATTATTGACAATTTCTCTCCTGTCAGAAAATTCATTAAGGTAGATTTGCCCACATTTGCATTTCCGATGATATTTACAAAACCTGCTTTATGAGTCATGACAAAATTAATTTTAATACAAAGATACTAAGATTTAACCTTCAAGCCGGATATTAATCTGCAATTAGTTTAACATACTCATCATAATGGTATTACGATTTCATTGAAGTACTTTAACATATCTTAACAGTTGAATAATATAAATTCTTATATTTTTGCAGAAATAAATCTTGATTCAGGAATTTGATCAAAACACTTTTTATATCAGTACTTTTAATTATTTCTTCTGCTAATTATTTTAATTCTAAGCCGGTTATAAGCACATCTGACAGCAATTCTCTTATAAAATATGCTGAAAAATTTGATGGTTTTTTACAAGATTTTTATCATCAGATATCATGCAATCAGGAACTTTCTTATTATGCATTTGAATATGCCATGACGGGATATTACAATATGAAATGTCTGGGCTTATTACAAAGAGATAATATTATTACAATTATTGATTACAATTTATCATCCAATTCAAAAAGATTATATGTTATTGATCTGATAGATAAAAAAATAATTTTAAACTCTCTTGTTGCGCATGGAAGAAATTCAGGTGACGAAATGGCTGTTAAATTTTCAAATAAAGGAGGCTCTCAAATGAGCAGTATAGGCTTTTTTATTACCGGAGAAACGTATGACGGCCGGCATGAGTATTCTTTAAAAATTGATGGCATGGAGTCATGTAACAGTAATGTAAGAAGTCGTGGAGTTGTTTTTCACGGAGCAGATTATGTTGATGAAGCATACACTATTCACAGCGGCAGAATAGGTCGCAGTAACGGATGTCCTGCCTTACCTCAAAATATGAACAGAAAAATTGTTGATACAATAAAAAACGGAAGTTGTGTTTTTATTTTCTACAACGACCCAAAATATATGAATAATTCAAAATTTCTTGATTTTCAAAATGCTGTTCTGCAATTTGCCTCAGAAAAAGAAGAACTCATTTAAGCCCTTTCAGTTTATAGGCGAAATAATAATAACTTTAAGTACTTTAGGCACTTTAAACTTCTAACTTCCTACTCCTTACTTCCTATTCCCATTCAATCGTTGCAGGCGGTTTTGAGCTTATATCATAAACAACCCTGTTGATTCCACGCACCTGATTTATTATTTTATTGGAAATTTTCGAAAGAAATTCATATGGTAAATGCACCCAGTCGGCTGTCATTCCATCGGTTGATTGTACGGCACGCAATGCTACAACATTTTCATAGGTTCTTTCATCCCCCATTACCCCGACAGATTTGACAGGAAGAAGAATAGCAGCTGCCTGCCATACATCATCATATAATTTATGCTCTCTTAATCCTTCAATAAAAATATCATCTACTTCCTGCAGAATCCGGATTTTTTCATAAGTAATATCTCCCAGTATTCTTATTCCCAATCCGGGACCAGGGAATGGGTGTCTTTGCAAAATATTATCATCAATTTTCAGCTCCTTTCCTACTCTCCTGACTTCATCCTTAAAAAGCAGGTTTAAAGGTTCTACAACTTTCAATTTCATTTTATCCGGTAAACCGCCAACATTATGATGCGATTTTATTGTTGCAGATGGCCCTTTTACTGAAACTGATTCAATCACATCGGGGTAAATAGTTCCCTGTGCAAGCCATTTCACATCCTTGATTTTACGGGCTTCCTCATCAAAAACTTCAATAAATACCCTGCCGATTATTTTTCTTTTGGTTTCCGGATCACCTTCCTCTTTTAATTGCGAGAGAAATTTATCCTTTGAGTCAACACCAATGACATTTAAACCCATGTTTTTATATGAATCCAAAACCTTTGAGAACTCATTTTTTCTTAACAAACCATTATCAACGAAAATACATGTAAGCTGTTTTCCTATTGCTTTATGAAGCAAAACTGCAGCAACTGATGAATCAACACCCCCAGATAAACCCAGAACCACTTTGTCAGTTCCAATCTTTTGTCTGAGTTCTTTAACAGTTGATTCGATAAATGATGCAGGAGTCCATGATTGAGAGCAGCTACAAATACCAACAACAAAATTTTTCAGAAGCATTTTACCTTCAGTTGTATGATAAACTTCCGGGTGGAACTGAATTCCCCAGGTTTTTTCATTATTAATTTTAAATGCTGCAAATCTGACATCAGAGGTGCTGGCAATTATTTCATAATTATCAGGTATTTTGCTTATTGTATCTCCATGAGACATCCAAACCTGTGTATTTTTACTGATTCCTCTGAACAATTCATTTTTATCATTTACATATTCGAGATTTGCCCTGCCATATTCGCGTTTATTTGAAGGGAGCACTTCCCCTCCGAAAAAATGAGCAAGGTACTGCGCCCCATAGCACACGCCAAGCAGAGGAAAAAATGATTTGATTTTATTCAGGTCAGGAATCAGGGCATTTTTATCTCTTACCGAATATGGACTTCCTGAAAGTATTACCCCTTTGAAAGAACTGTCGAGATCAGGGATTTTGTTGTAAGGGTGAATTTCGCAATACACATTCAATTCACGCACTCTGCGGGCAATCAGTTGAGTGTATTGGCTTCCAAAGTCTAATATAAGTATTTTTTCCTGAATCATGATTTAGGTTTTAGAGCTTTAAAGATATGTATTAAGTTGTTTTTGAAAATAATATTTTATTAACAATGGATAAACAGAAGATAAGGAAAGATCGTTTTTGATTTTATTAAGTATGACGGAAATTTATTTTAGAACAAGACACCACTATGTTTTTATTTTCTCATTGGCAACAATTAGCTTTTTTATTTACTAAATGATGTTACGCAAAATAACATATTTACATTTTTTAAGATTCCTCATTTCATCCCGAAAGCTTTCGGGATTCCATTCGGAATGACATGGCAAGTGATGCATGTATGAGGGAGAGGGTGGGCGTCTATGATAGTTGTTCTCAATTTAAATTATTTATTTGGACGCCCACCCTCTCCCTCCTGATAAAAGACATGCAATGTCATTCCGAGTGCACAACTTTTGGGGTCCAAAAGTAAAAAATACGAATGACGTTGTAAATTTGCCACGATAAATAAAAAAGCAAGGCAAACTACACAACCCGTCATACTGTTTGGTGCTTTTAAAGCCCGATTCCGAGTTTGGGACTGTTGCTCTTTGAAAAAAATATTATCGGGGCGTTCTACCCAAGGGCAGGACAACACCATGCTTGTAAGCTTGTTTTCTTCTAATCAAGCAACAGAGTTTGCCATGCTTTTAATTATAAACAGTAAAAAAACATTAAAATTATGGACAAAGATGCAAAACAAAAAACAAATCTACAACTGGCTGTAGTTCATCATCACACTGCAGCTATTGATGTAGGAAGTAAGATGATGATGGTTTCTTACAGCGACAAAGAAGGCAATCAGCGCTTACTGGAAGTAGATTCCTTTACGGAGAACCTACACGAATTAGTAAAAACATTGCAGACAGAAGGAATTAAGCAAGTGGCAATGGAAGCAACCGGGGTATACTGGATGGCATTGTATGAAATATTGGAGCGGGAAGGATTAAAAGTAACGGTAGTTAATCCCAAGCATTTTAAAAATGTAGATGCGCAGAAAACAGATGTTAAAGATTGTCATTGGCTGCATCAATTACATGCACATGGACTGTTAAGAGCTTCGCACATTGCCCCTGAATTATACAGGGAGTTACGTGGCTATCTGCACGAAAGGAATATACTCCAAAATCAAAAAAGTGATACGCTTAACCGGATACAAAAAATCCTCACACAGATGAATATAAAAGTACAACATCTTATAAGTGATATTGAAGGTGTATCTGGAATGCGTATTTTACGTGGCATCTCTAATGGTATAAGCGATCCGGTAGAATTATTATCATTGATGGATATAGATAAATTAAAAGCTGGGGAAAAAGATTTACTTAAATCATTAAAAGGTGTTTATAAGCAACAGTATATACTTATTCTGCGCAACTCATTGAAAGCATACGATTTCTTTAAAAAACAAATGAAGAGTTATGAGTTGTTAATAGAGGAGGTATTAAAAAAAATGCTGCCGGAAGATATACAAGGCAATAAACCTTCAATAAACCCTAAAACAAGCCATGTAAGAAAAAATCAATATAGCATCAACTTAAAACAATACCTTAATCACATAGTTGGGGTTGATCTGACAAAAATAGATGGATTGGATGAAAAATGTATACTTGAAATTATTTCGGTAACCGGTCTTGATATGAATAAATGGCATACAGCTGGACATTTTACAAGTTGGCTAAATCTAAGTCCGCGTCCTAAAATAACAGGAGGCAAGGTAATAGGTTATTCGAAAAGATTCACTAATAATAAAGCCACACAGGCTTTTCGAATAGCAGCGCAAACAATGTGGCAAAACAAAGGAACATTAGGGCATTTGTACAGGAGATTATCAGCACAAAAGGGCAGTAAAAAAGCCATCAAAGCAACAGCAAGAAGGCTGGCAGTAATATTTTATAACTTGGTAAAACATAAAACTGAATATGATGTTTTCAGGCTAAAAATAGATACAGAAAAACAGCAGACAAGAAAAATAGCCCGTCTGCATAAAGAAGCTGCAAAATGTGGATTCATTTTACAAAAAGTAGCTGCTTGTTTATCTGACAATTAGGATGGACGTCATTGTAAACAAAGTGAGGAATCTTCTTTATATTGATTTTGCGTAACATCAGTTATAATTATTATATTAAGGAGAGATATAGGGTGAAAATAATATTAGGACTATTTCATATACAGCTATGTAAAATGCTACAACAATTTCACTAAAAAACTGAAATCACCTGATAATGACCAGTTTTTTTGTTTGAATGTTGTCATAAAATATTAATCTAATATAATAAACACCCTGTGTAAGATTACTTACATCTATCATGCTATTTGAACTCATTGTTATATTTTTAACCAATCTAAAATTTAAGTCAAATATCTGAATACTTGCCAAATTGTCAATATTATCAGTTTTAAAATAAACAAGATCAGAAGCTGGATTGGGGTATAAATAAAAATTATCAAACAATTCAACATTGCAAATAGATTCAACAGAATCTTTTGTCCAGACAACAACAAGTTCAGGACTTAATGAAGTATCAGGATTTTCACTGCTGGCAAAAATAAGCGATCGATAATAATCTTCCGTCACCAATTTTAACCGAAACCCAAAATTCTCATTTGTAGGTAAATCAACAATATCCTGAATCAGATCAGTTACACTTATTACATAATTCTGGTGAGGATCAATACTTGGAGGAACAAGAACCTGATTCTGTATGGTGACTGAAGGTTGATTATTCCATGTAGCTGAAATTTCATTCCAAACAGATGTTATTCTGTTGATATAAAATTCATTAGTACCACTTAATTGGGAATGTTCTCCCCAAGTTGATGGAGCATTAGGATAATTAAACATTTTTAATTGAGCATCCAATATTGTTGAAAACTGAGGAATCATTGACAAGTTAAACCTGAGCAGAACTCGTCGTATAGTTGGTGTTCCCTGATAAGTCCAGGCATATACGGAAAGTTCATCCGAGTTAGTAGGACTAGCATCAGGCAAATAATCCCACACAAAAATATCTTTCCCAGTAATAGAATTAAGTTTAATAGTGGTTGTAGTTTGTGCAGATATTGCAATGTAACAAATAAATAATATAATAAAAATTATAGTTGTTTTCATCATAATAAAATTGATTTTAAATGGGATGATAGCCTGCCCCGTTCAAGCGAGGGAACCCACATGGCTGAGAATTATGTTCATACCTGTTTGTGTTTTCAAAACATGTGGGTTTTATATTCATATTATTGAAATTAAACACGATTTTTTTTACGTGATAATGCTATAAAAGTTTCAGGAAAATCAATTTATTTTATTAGCATTTGCCAAGATAAAGTTTTAGAAAAATACAAAATAAAAACCCTGGGCGAGTTTAAGTTACAAGTTTAATAACTCTGCAATAAAAGAATACGGATTAATTTAATAAATCCTTCAACCTATCCAAAGCCTGTTGGTTTTTTGGATGGTCGATAGAATTAATTATCTGATTTTTTTCACGCGCAGATAATCTCCAACTCAAGGATATCGTACTTTCTTTACTCTGAAGGTTAAGATTAACAAATTCTATATTATTCAGCAACCAGTTTTCCGAATATTCTATCAACTGATTATTATGCATTTGCTGAATATTAAACAGGTTTTTATATACATTACCAAGTGGCCGGAAAAACTGAAATAATATTGATTTTCGCTCCTCTGTTTCACTGTCAGTGTCTTCAGAAATCTGAACAATTACTATTCCACTGGTGTTTTTACTAATCCAGTCTTTAAAGGAATTAATAAAATTAATAGTTACAGATAATCCATAATTGTCACGGATACCTGCATCCATAACCTGGTACTGTGGATTACCCGGCATTGCCACAATAGGTGCCACATAAGGAAAAGTCGCATTCATTCTTAAAACAGTAGTATATCGTATGCTGTCAGCGTCAAAATCAGCATAAAGGCGACGAAATTCAACTAATGAAGGTTTATCATCGACTTTATTAAATTCATTGGCAAGCAAATACGACACATTTTGTGATGAAACAATCATTGTTCTACCGTCATTAATTACAGTAGGAGTGAAAATCATCATAGGAATTAACGAATTAAACTCCGGATCTTTATAATCAGCAAGAGTCTTATCCAAAATATTTCCTGTATTTTCGTTCAGTTTCTTTTCAAAAGAATAGGCTCTGTCTTTATAATATGAATTGCCTTTATAACTGAATCTCTTTATCTTAAAAAACCAATCATTTAACGAAAAACTAAAAGCAACAGGATTAAGTATATCTTTTGAAAGATGGATTAACAATGAGTCATTGAAATATGAATTAATGACATCATTTTGTTTTAGAAGATACAACTCTCTTAAATATGCAGCACCAATCATTCCACCGGATGCTCCTGTAATCAAATGTGTTTTATTAAGCAAATTTCCATCTAAAATACTATCTGCATAAGCAAGAGAATAATACGTCCATATCATTGCTTTCATTCCTCCACCGCTGGTATTAATAAAAACCAGTTTAGGCAACTTCCCAGGGTTTGCAGGGTCAGTATTTTTTTTCTTCCAATTGTTTAAAATCCTCAAAGTTTCCATATAATCACACTGAAAATCGAAAGAATTGAAATATTTGAAACCTTCAATATCCTGATTCCCTGATTTATTATAATAGTTTAATCCGTATGCACTATTTCGATAATCAAAAAAGAAATACCTTCCGATATAATTTGCAGATAGTATGATAATAATAATAGCAACAATAGCCCATTCTTTAAACAAAGATTTAATTGCACTGTAAAACATTATTAAAATTGTGAAAAGAAGCAAAATGCTGGCGCCTGCAGGAATCATAAAAAAGTCATAATCCATGAAAATACCCAATATCATACTCAACAATATGATCGCAACAGCAAAGAATGAAGCATTCTTATGATTTTGCTTCAAAACTTTAAAAATCATCTCATCACTATAATGTTCAAAATCCCTTGCCCTGCGGATTTTAAATATTCCGGCTAGATAGGTTTCTATCCGCCAATTTCCTGAGTTATTTGGAGGAGAATTCAGCTTTTTCCATTGCAAATCATGCTGCATAATCACACGTATAGGTCTGGATGATATTCCTCTTTTATGACTTTTTTTCAGATTAAACATCCTGAAAATATCAGAATTTGTAGAAAAAAAATACGATATCGAGATAAAAATAAAAATAAAAATTCCTATTAAAAATCCGCATATATTATATGTTATCTGAAGATAGTCCAAATACTCATAATAATATTGAAATTTAATACTGTAAATGATATAAACTATTATAAATATGACTGGAATTGAAAAGTTATTAATTGTATATTTTAAAAATGGTCGGGAAAGGGTTGCTATAAAAGGAAAATAATGAGCATTAACAATATAACTGGAAATATTAAAAGCAATAATAAAACTCCCCATTGCTAATCCTAAAATTAAGAAAGACCAGAAATCAACTTTATCAAAATATTCGGGCGATAAAAACAAAGATGCTGCTCCAATCCTATCGAAAATTAATTTTGTGGTGAAACCAAACAGGAATATCCAGAAAAATGTAAGTACCTGATTTCGCTTAAAATGAACAAGAAAGAGTTGAACAGGAAAAAAGTGAAATATATTTTTAAGAAACTTTTTCATCCGTTGATTTATTTATCAGAATTATCAGGTTGATGTTCTTTTTTAAGCAGATCAATTATTGTTTTTACCGGATTGAATGTCGATATCGGCACTTCAACAAAAATAGTATTCCAGTCAGCCATTGCACCGTTCCATAAGCCAGGCAACTCAAGTGCTTTCAATTCTTTTCCGTCTTTTGACTTTTTCGAAATAAAACCTGTCTGATAGTCAATGAATTTTTTCAAATCGTATTCTTCTCCATCACTGTTTTTTAACGAACAAACCAAATCAACCGGATTAAAATGGCTAGCTTTTTCAAAAATACTTTTTTGATCGGGAACAGAAAAATCGATCTGTGAACTTTCGACAATCTGCAACGATACAGATCCATCATTATTAAATGCCCAATACGGACCACCACCTGGTTCACCTTCGTTTTTTACCATACCGCATACTCTGAGAGGGCGATCAAGTTTTTCCTTTAAATAGGAAACCTTATCAGCAATTTTATCAGGAAGAATAAAACACAGATCATTTTTTAAAAAATTTTCAATTTCTATAATTAATTCATTTGTAGGTGAATCTTTAATTTTATCAATGTAGAAATTTATTTGTCGCTGATACTCAATCAACACTCCTGCAATAATTTTCTTATATTTTATAGTATCAGATTTTAAATAATCAGGTACAACATTATCAATATTTTTAATAAAAACCAGATCAGCATCAAGATCATTCAGGTTTTCGATCAATGCACCATGTCCTCCCGGTCTGAATAATAAAGAATTATCTAAATTTCTGAAAAGCTCGTTTTCCAAGTTTACCGCAATTGTATCGGTAGAGGATTTCTGAATTGAATAGCTAATATCAAAACTTACTGAATATTTATTTTCATATTCATTTATCTTACTATCAATTAAACTTTTAACCAATTCACTATGCTCAGGAGATATTGTGAAATGTATGTTTACTTTGCCATTACTGTTTTTTGCATAAAGCACACCTTCAACAAGATGCTCTTCTATCGCTGTTCGTTCGCTTTCCTGATATATATGAAATTTCAGTAATCCTTTTGGAAGATGTCCATAGTTTAATCCTTCTGATTCGAGTAAACTATTCAGTATCTTTTCATAATTCATAAATTTTACATGAAACTCCAAATCAGTGCTGTCATTTTCGAAAAGTTTTTTTAGATCATTATGAAAAGCAAATTTGTCAATATTGAGAAAAAATTTTGTTATAGTATTGAGTCCGTTGGAATTCATAAAATCATTATAGCCTTCTCTTTTTCCGTTGTATAGATCCAAAAAGGCGTACAAATCTTTAAACATCCTGCTTGCTGCCCCAGAAGCAGGAACAAATTTTAGTATATTTAATTTTTTCGATAGCTCATCATACAATTTTACGTATTCTGATGCTTTTTCATCATCAACTTTTAAAATCCCATCACCTATTGTGGCAGCTTTTCGTAATTTCAAATATGGAAATCCCGATTTAAAATATTCTATTTGATTTTCAATAGTTTTCAGTACAATTCCCTTGCTTTCTATCTGTTCTAAATCAGCTGAAGTAAACATATTTGTGAAATTTAATCTATTTGTAAAAGACAATCTCCTCACCTCCAAAACTCTTGGGAAGTTTGAGTTTCATTTGCCATGTAACTGGTTGTTCATGATCATGAAGCATAAAAGTAATTAAGCTATCCATCAAAAATGGCTGCTCAATAACCCTGAACAGGTACATTCTGCTCATGCTGATCTTATCATTATCAATCCTTAAAATACCTTTTTTTTCTTTAGTAATAATGTTTTCTGCCCATTCAGTATAGCGTGCATTACTGTTTTCTTCAATTGTCAGACTGTAATAGTTATTACCGTCAGGACCTATCCAATCTCCAACAAAATCGCTGTTGATATCAACAATATCTTTTTTGCATGAAGCAAAGATAGTCAACATAATAACACATATTATTTTTACAGTTTTATTAATCATTAAAATGATTTTAAATCATCAGCAAGTTACAAAATATTTAGTTTACTTTGTATGAGCATTGTAAAAAATGAATATTCTGATTATCATACTGATTATTATTTCTTTTGCGTTGAGCGTATTAGCTGTTTTAAGCTATTATGGCAATGCTAAAATAAAGTCTTTTAATAAATTACTCATGGATCCTTTAAAATACAAATCCATTATCAGTATTATAATTATTTCAGGATTTTCATTATTCATTGTAAATGTTTTCTTTAAAGAACCGATTTTTGATGATCCCCATAAAAAAATAAGGTACGGCGAAAAAAGGAATCTACCTGCGATGGTAAAAGAGGGATATCAGAATTTAATTGATAAAAATTATACAGATATAGATATAC
>JBDRPR010000043.1:0-3493 GCA_043826845.1 Bacteroidota bacterium | reverse complement strand
TATTACATAATATGGAACAAGTATTCCTATGGATATTAAAGCTGATAATCCTTCCATTTTTGTCAAACTCAATAATGAAATCAGTGAAATCAACAGAATAATAAAAGGTATAATATAACCTAAAAATAATGCCTTAAAACCCTGACTTAATTTCATAACAACGTCAACTTCTTCACCGATCGAAAAACTATTAAAATTTCCTTTTATCTCAATAGTCTTTTCCTGCATTTCTGACATAGCACATAAGCCTTTTGCATGACAAGAACCACAAGCAGAAATAGAATAGAAATTTATCCTGACCAAGTCACTTTCTATGATATCAATAATTCCTTTATGTGTAACTTCTTTAGAAGGTTGCATAAAAACAGTATCCAAAAATCATCCACAACAAATGTATAATTGTTAAAAAATATATGTATAATATTAATCCATTTTATTAAACAGGTATTTCTAATTTATTATGATTTTAAATAAGGAAGATTAACATACATTATTCAATAGCTTTCATTGCATTTTCAGTGAAATTAATATCATCACTTACAGCCTCATTTAAAGATGTTTATAATTTGCACATTCAGTATTTATAAATAGCTGTATTTTATCTGAATACTATTATTGTTAATAAAATATCTGTTTTTTATAATAAAAATAAAAATTCATCAGCAAATAAAAATTAATATTTTGTTAACATTGGAAATTGCTTTTTGAAAGACAATAAAATACTAACAAGCTTATTGCTAATGAAATATGGAATTGTTGAAATATTAACTTTGATAGGTTCTTTAGGGCTATTCCTATATGGAATGAAAATGATGAGTGATTCCCTGCAAAAAGCGGCTGGTGATAGAATGCGAAATATTCTTTCCAGAATGACCTCAAATCGTTTTAAAGGAGTATTGACCGGTTTCATGGTAACTTCGGTTATACAATCATCTTCAGCTACAACTGTTATGGTTGTGAGCTTTGTGAATGCCGGCTTACTCACGCTTATCGGATCAATCGGAGTTATTATGGGGGCAAATATTGGGACAACAGTCACTGCCTGGGTTATTTCATTACTTGGATTTAAGATTAGTATCTGTGCTTTTTCTCTTCCTATTATTGCATTAAGTTTTCCATTTATTTTTTCAAAAAATCCAAACAGGAAATCATGGGGAGAATTTATTATTGGATTCGCAATTTTGTTTATAGGATTAGAATTTTTAAAAAATTCTGTCCCTGATATTAAAAACAATCCTGAAATTCTTGCATTTGTTTCCAACTACACGGATATGGGATTTGGATCAGTTCTGATATTTCTGCTTATCGGTTCAATTCTGACGATTTCGATTCAGTCTTCAAGTGCTACCATGGCTTTAACTCTTGTTATGTGCAGTAATGGCTGGATATCTTTTGAACATGCATCAGCTATGGTTTTGGGGGAAAATATCGGAACTACTATTACTGCAAACCTTGCAGCGTTAATTGCCAATGTTTCTGCAAAAAGAACTGCATTTGCGCATTTTTTATTTAATATATTTGGAGTCATCTGGATGCTGTTTGTGTTCAAATATTTTCTTTCAGCCATTGATAAATATTTCATTGTTGGCAATGGTGGTATATCAATGTTTTCTGATTCAGCCTCTTTAAGCGAAGTTGACAGTACAAATATTAAAGAGAATATGCCTGTCGCATTATCTATTTTTCATACTGCTTTTAATTTATGTAATACTATTTTATTAATCGGATTTACTCCATTTATAGCCAAACTTGTCACAAAAATTGTAAAATCCAAAACTAAAGAAAAATACCGATTGAGACATATGAATGCAGGGATTCTCTCGACTTCTGAACTCAGTGTAATTCAGGCACAACAGGAAATTGTTATATATGCCAAAAGAAGTAAAAAAATGCTTGGATATGTAAAACAACTATTTAATGAAACCGAAGAAGAAAAACTGGAATATCTCTTTAATCAAATTGAAAAATATGAAAATATTGGAGACAATATGGAAATTGAAATAGCATCCTATCTTGCTAAATTATCTCAGGGGGAATTGAGTTTACATGCTTCATCAAGAATACGGGCAATGCATAAAATTATTGATAATATTGAAAGCATATTTGATGCATCACATAATATTGAAAGGACTCTGAAAAGAAAAAAACTGGAAAAAATATGGTTTAGCCAGGATTTACGAGATAATACAAACAAGATGATTTCATTAGTCGATAAGGCATTGGATGTAATGATTGCAAACCTTGAGCTTGATTATGAAAAAGTGGACATTGAAGAAGCCTCTTTGCTTGAAGACAGAATTAACGAATTCCGTGATCAACTGAAAAAGGGAAATGAAGACGGACTGAAAAATAAGGATTATAAATATAATGCAAGTGTTATTTATTCAGATATTTTTTCTTATTGTGAAACGATGGGGGATCATATAATCAACGTTTCTGAAGCAACACAGATAGTTAAATAATTAAAATACTAGTCAATCTCATTCAATCTGGCAATGTAATTAATCAGGCTGGCTTTTTTGTTTTTGTCACTACAATATTCATTATATAATTCAATATCATTTTTTTGTATTGCTTTTTTAACAAAATGTTTTGTTAAACGGTGCCTTTCCCCATTTGAAAGATCGAGGATAAACAACCGGTTTTTTTCTTTGCCCGAAATCGGGGGTAATGACCTTCCAATTGTAACACCTCGTGAATTAAATACTGAATGCAAATAAACGCAATATCTCCCCTTCACAATAATTTTTGCCAGACCATTTACATCCCTGATGTAATAATCATTACCATCAAAGACTGCAAAATATTTCTTCCTGTATGTCTTATATTTATTCTTTTCAGTATTGAGAAATTTCAATTTATATTTACTGTCATTTATTCTGTAAAGACGGTTTTTCTTTTCAGTGATTTTAATATCTGCTAATATTGATGGTGTGTTGTTTTTAAATTCCTGAAAGTTTAGAAAAATACCTTCACAAGACTTTTCTACAGATGAATTATCGTCATAGTAAATAATTTCCTTTTGTGACATTACATTATGTGTGAAAATAATACAAAACAATAACTCTGCAATAAAACAATAATAATAACCTTTGAGTCTATAATTAACAGTTTTTCTCATTCGAAATATCATGTAGTAACTAATATTTGTTTTCGATCAGGGATTATTTGCCTGATAAATTGTCGTTAAAATTAAAGATTTTTACTTCAATAATAAAATGGTTAAGAATAATATAAGATGTTTTTTCATGTGTTTATTTTTTTATTTTTAAAATTATTGTCACATGGTCCCCCCCGATAGCTATCGAGGCTATCGGGATGGTGATAAATTTTTATCATGGGCATTTCATGGTATTATATTATTAACTGATGTTACGCAAAATAACATATTTACATTTTTTAAGATTCCTCATTTCACTACGTTTCATTCGGAATGACATGGCCTGTGATGCATATAGGAGGGAGAGGGTGGGCGTCTATGATAGTTGTTCTC
>JBDRPR010000042.1:0-10776 GCA_043826845.1 Bacteroidota bacterium | reverse complement strand
AACGATTGAAACCTCAGATATAAATAATGAGTTTTTCGAAATAATTATTTATTCTGCTGTTGGTAAACAAGTAGGATATAATGCCCAACAAAAACATCAAAAGTACTATACTCTTTCAGTAGGGGAATTACCAAACGGTTTATATTTAATTAAATATACAACAGAAAATGAGACAAGAACTGCAAAGTTAATTATTCAGAAATAATTTTAAATTATATGCAATATGAGCTCACATAATATCCAGATATTATTTTTTATTTTTCTGTTTTCTGTCAATAGTTTTTGTCAGGATTGTGATAAAATAAATTATTATTGTGAGTAAATAATAATGATTTGGATATTCAATATAACAATTAAGAAACACCTGCGGAGCAAGCATTAATACCGCTAAAAATAATTAATGAATTAATAAATTATAAACAGATGAAATTATTATTAATAAGCAATTCCACTATGGCCGGTGAGCCATATCTGGACTATCCGAAATTCCAGATCAAACAATTTTTAGGACAAAATCCTTTAAACATAATATTTATACCATATGCAGCAGTAACTTTTTCATATGATGAGTATGTTGAAAAAGTAAATTCGCGTTTTGCTGAAATAGGACACAAAGTTATCGGAATCCACACTTTTGATGATAAAGCAAAAGCAATCAGGGATGCAGATGCAATAGTAGTCGGTGGCGGAAATACTTTCCACCTTGTGAAACTTATACAGGAAAATAAGTTGATGGAACCTATTCAAAATAAAGTAATAAACGGAACACCGTTTGTTGGTTGGAGCGCCGGTTCAAATGTCGCATGCCCGACAATAAGAACAACCAATGACATGCCGATAGTACAACCAGAAAGTTTTAATGTTTTTGGCTTTATTAAATTTCAGATAAATCCACATTATCTTGACGCGAATCCTGATGGACATGCAGGAGAAACCAGGGAACAAAGACTGGAAGAATTTCTGGAAGCAAATCCGGATATTTATGTTGCCGGTCTTAGAGAAGGATGTATGTTTTGGATAGAAAATAATTCGATCCGATTGATTGGGAAAAAATCATGCAGAATTTTTAAAAAAGGAATATCACCTTTTGAACTGAATACTGGTGATGATTTTAATTTTCTATTATAACTATAGTGCAAACGAGATAAATTTGTACACTTTGATTTTAAATATTTTTTTGCCACTAAGACACCAGGACACAAAGAAACACAAAGAATTTCTTGGTGAAACTTTGTGCTGGAGCTTGTCCCGAGGGACGAGGGATGCCTTTGTGGCTATCATAAAATGTACGGTTCTACCCCGTTTTATGTATAAACATCTTATCAGGTATTGAAAATGACTAAATTCATTTTAAGGTTTTCCTTATTTATAATATTTCTTACATCTTTCACTCAGGTTTCATCTCAGGAATACAAGGGATTTGTGTTTCGTATAAAAGTTAAAAATACACCTAATAAAGCAGCCTATCTTTATAAATTATATGGAGATAATACAATAGTTCTTGACACGAATTTCTTTCAACCGGACAATACAGTCGGATTCCTTTTAGATTCTTCTTTTAATACCGGTATGTACAGATGCCTATTCGGGGATAACCGTTTCATTGATTTTATTTTCAATAATGAAAGTATTGATATGGTAACTTGCTATGAACAACCTATTGATAGCATGAAAGTATTAATTTCAATTGAAAATAAAATTCTATATGAGTTTTTAAAACTTGACAGATTGTATGAACAAAAAACAGAATATCTGATACCGTTGGTACGATTTTATCCCGTAAAAGATGATTTTTATCATATTGCAGAAAAAGAGTTTAATAATTTACAGACCTCAAGAGAAAATTTTATTTTAAACACTAACAAAAACTATCCGGACAGATTTGTTTCAAAATTTTTATCTGTTCACAGAACTCCGATCGTGGACACAAAACTTGATGATAATAAAAAGATTGAATATATGATATCTCATTATTTTGATAATATAGATTTTAATGACACAATACTTTTTCATTCCAACGCTTTAACAACAAAAATTATCGGATTTTTGAAATTTTTTCGCAATGAAAATATCAACCAGCACGATGAAGAATTAGAGTTTATTAAAGCCGTTGACTTTCTTATGACAAAAGTGAAAAAGACAGATCTTGCATATGAATTTGTTTTAGAATATATTGTCAAGGGTTTTGAACGATTCAAATACGAAGAAGTTCTTGAACATATTGCAAGTACCTATCAAACTAAATCAGAATGTGAAAATGAAGAAAGAAAAAGTATGCTGCAAAAAGCACTCGATTTTTATAAGAAAACTGCAATCGGACAAAAAGCGCCTGATATTATTTTAAAAAATATGGAAGGAATTGATACATCATTGTATGAAATAAAATCAAATTATAAAGTCATAATATTCTGGCAGACAACTTGCCCTCATTGTATAGAAATGCTTCCTGAGATAAAAAAATTATATGATAATCAAAAAAACAAGAAATATGAAATATTTTCGGTTTCAATTGATACAAATACAAAAGCCTGGATAGATTTTCTCATTTTGGGAGGATATGACTGGGTAAATGTAAATGAGTCGAATGGATGGAACAACAAGACTATGGATGACTATAACATTTTTTCTACTCCTACAATATTGATAATTGATAAAAGCAAAATAATAATATCAAAACCTGTTACATTTCAAGAATTAAAAATAGAACTGGATAAAATCTCAAATTAATTTTTTCAACACCACTGGTTTTTTTCTGTGTGACATACAGATATTTCAATAGCATATTTCTTTTCCAGATGTGATTTTAGCTCTTCTGCACAATATACTGACCGATGTTGTCCACCAGTACACCCAAAAGAAATCATTAGATTTGTAAAACCTCTTGATAAATATTTTTCAACCGAAATATCCACAAGATTACATATATGATTAATAAATGATGATACTTCCTGTTCATTTTTAAAATATTTTATAACATCATTATCCAATCCATTCGATTTTTTGTATTCATCAAGTTTACCGGGATTTGGCAATACACGACAATCAAAAACAAACCCTCCTCCATTCCCCGTTTTATCTTCTGGAATAGAATTCCTATAAGAAAAACTGAAAATGGATACCTTAAGATTACTGCTCTTATATGTAATCTGTTGATTTATTTTTTTAATATTTTCTGAATTGATAATATTATTGAAAACCTCATAAAGTGATGGTATATTAATAGGAAATTTTATGTGATCAATAATCCATTTCAAATTTGATAAGGCATACGGAATACTTTGTAAAAAATGAACCTTCTTTTCGTAGTATCCACGAAATCCGTATGCTCCCATTGCCTGCATGATTCTGATTAAAACATATCCATAGTAATACCCGATAAATTCATCATTATTAATTGATATGTATTTTTGTAATTCACTTATATAATAATCAAGAAGTGTTTTTCGGGCACTTTCCGGAATATTTGCTTTCGCATCGTACAATAAAGATGCAATATCGTATTGCAGAGCTCCTTTTCTTCCTCCCTGATAATCAATAAAAAAAGGTTTTTCCTGATAAAGCATTATGTTTCTTGATTGAAAATCACGATATAAAAAATAGTCATGATTAACTTCAAGCAAATAATCAGAAAACTTATGATAATCATTTTCCAACAACTGTTCATCAAATGGAATTTTAGCTAGTTTCAAAAAGTAGTATTTAAAATAACTTAAATCCCACATCATTGATTGTTTATCAAAACTTTTACGCGGATAACAATATGAATAATCAAGATCCTTTCCTGCTTGCAATTGAAATTTTGGCAATTCTGCAATTATCTTTTTATAAATCTCCATCAGTTTGCCGTCTGATGAATAGTCCTGATTTTTTTCATTAATATAAGAAAACAAAGTGATGTCTCCCAAATCTTCAACCAAATAAATATCACTATTTAAATCTTTTGCATATATCTGAGGGACATTAAGATTATGTTCTTGAAAATGTTCAGAAAATTTAATAAAAGCTTTATTTTCCTTTAAATCCTTATTATAAACTCCTACGACTTTTTTGGTTTTTCCCTGCAACCTGTAATATTCTCTATAAGAGCCACTAGGAGGTAATGCAATAAAAGATATGCAAACTTCCTTAGCCCAAATTTCAAAAAGTACAATAAGATTTTCTTTTACAGTCATCAGAAAAAATATTTATTTTGTCAATGTCAATATACTGCCAGGATAAAATATGCACGTATCTATAATTCAATTAAATTAAATTTGATGGCAATCAGTTTGGAAAACCGATCTCCAGATGCTTGCATATCAGTATCTACTTTTTGATAATACCAATTCACTATTACCTCGTTTGTTTTGGAAATTTTTTCAAGAGATTTAAAAACTTTTGCAAGCTGTTTTGCAGATGCAGTATTGAAATATTCAAGGCTTACATTAAAGACAGTAGTTGATAACGGATTTTTAAGATATTCATAAATCCATTTTAATATCGGTTCAAAAAACCCGATAGCATTTTCAGGTAATGATCTTCCGGAAAAAGAAAAAATATTCTGACTGACATCAAAAATTACTTCCGGGGTATCATTTGTAGAATCAAGCCTTAGCGACTCCATGGTCTATTTAATTATAATTGAGGTTTGTAAAGAAAAGAAGGAATATATATCATCTATTTGATTAAAACTATAGATCAGTTTATTTTTACTTTTAATACACATATCAATCAATCCGAGACCTGTTTTTTTGTTGGATTCATGTTCAAAATTAAGCAAAAGCTCATTGTAATAATTTTCAAGCTCCTTCTTATTTAATAAGTTTATTTTTTTTAGTTTATTCTCCAACTTTTTAATATGGTCGTTTAATATGAAATTTCCAGTAGTAATATTAAATGAATTTTTTGATTCACTTATGAAAAATATACCTGGATTTCCATAATCAATACTAGTTTTTGCGACACCGTGTTTAACAATATTCTGAAGCATCTCAACAATAATATTAAAAACTTTTTTCTTATGACTCTCTGACCCTTTCATTTGTCCCTGAACAGTTGCAAGCAAATTCAACAGGCTATCCTGATTAAAAACTCCATTAAATACCAATAAAATATTCTCAGTACTAAGAAATTGATGAATCTCCATTATATTCTCCAGACTGTCTCCCGAGCCCTGTTCGGTAAAGTCGCCTGTTAATGAAGGAATTGTGTGCAGATAGAAATAGGAATAAATATCTGAAATATCTTTAAAGTTATAAATCAACTTATTTCCTGATTTTCGTGCCATATCTATCAACCCAAGACCTGCGCCTCCTTTGTCAGAAAGAGATCCTTCAATAAGTACTTTTTTATAATAATCTTTAAGCTCTTCTTTTTCCAGACTGTTAATCTTTTCAATCAGACTTTTTATCTGATCAATATTCTTTTTCTCAACCAGGTTTCCGGTTGTGATAAAATATTTTGCTTCTTGTTTCTGTATTACAAAAATTCCAAAATTTTTCGGATCGTTATCTTCAGCATCATCCTGATGTCTTGTAATGTTCTGAAGACACTCAACCATTATCGCATAAACACGCTTCTTTATTTTCGGGGACTCTTCCTCTTTATCAAGATTGGTTTCAGTAAGAGATAAAATGCTGTCAGTGATTTTTTGAGTGAACCGCCCTCTGTATATATGTCCTAAATTATCCTTTTGCATCGCATTAAACAAAGCAAAAGCTGAACCTTTTGGATTATTTTCAGTCCAATTCATATCTTGTCAGGGCATTTTTAAAAAGTAAAAATACTAATTTTGAATATATTTCCAAATTATTACTTACCAATATAATATTTTAAAAAAAAAGTAGGAAAAAATTTAATTATATTGCGAAGATAAACAATTTATTAAAAAAAATAAAAATTGCATTTTTTTTTTTTATAATAAAGTAACTATTTTGTAACATGTTCGTCTTTATATAAACTTTGAAGTTTTAATGACATTAGAAGAGTACAATAAATGTGTCGATTTATTTTCTGATGGAGCTTATCGCTTTATCCTTAAAAATATTAAAGATGAAGAAAAAGCGAGGGATATCATTCAGGATTCATTTGAAAAACTGTGGATCAATGTAGAAAATGTCAGTTTTTTAAAAGTTAAATCTTATTTGTTCACAACTGCTTATCACACAATGATTGATTTAATAAGAAGAGAGAAAAAGAAAGTTGATTTCAATCAGGTAAATGTTGGAAAATATTCTCATTCTGAACAATATTCTGATGTCAAAGAAATTCTTGACGAAGCAATTGCAAAATTAAATGATGTACAAAGATCCGTTTTGATTTTAAGAGATTTTGAAGGATATTCTTATGATGAAATTGCAAAAATCACCGAATTAAATGAATCACAAGTTAAAGTATATATATATAGAGCGAGAGTTTTTTTAAAAGAATATATTGGAAGTTTGGAGACAATTATTTGATAAGACAATATGAAAATTTCAAGAAATAATTATGAAATATTTTTTATAGACTATTTGGATAACAATCTTGATCAGGCTAGTGTATCAGAACTTATGAACTTCCTTTTGCAAAATCCTGACCTTGAAGCTGAATTATATGAAATGAAAAACTCCAACCTGTCATTAATTAATGAGAATTATTCCTTTTCAGATAAAAATTTATTGAAAAAAAATGCTGGAGACCTACTAATCAGTAATGAGAATTTTAATGATTTATGTATTGCTAAACTTGAAAATGAATTGAATGATACTGATTATAATTTATTTTCAAAATATCTGACTCTTAATCCCGATAAATTTAAACAATATAAGTTATTTGAATTGACTAAATTAATGCCTGATTTATCCATCGAATTTGAAAATAAAAACTCTCTGAAAAGGTACAGCATCGAAAAAGTGCCAATCAAATCATGGACATATAGGATTACAACCATCGCTGCAGTAATTATATTGATTTTTATTACCGTAAAAATTAATAATTTCGAATTGGGCAAATTGCCGAAATATAGTAAAATTCATAATGCTCACATATTTAATTTTATTCCACAGCGAAATAATATCAATAATTTTTCTATTATAAATACTGAAACACCTGACCTTATTTCAAAAAACATGCATTTGGAGAAAAATAATACATCTGAAAAAAATCAATATCAATATGTTGATTATAAGAATGCGGGATTTGTCTCAGATTTTATTAAAAATATGCGCTCTGTTAATTCTCAGGATAATGACCAATTAGTTTCCGGAAATGCATTCAAAAGTGCAGGTAATCATGAAAAAACATATAATTCTTCAATTACAGAAGAATCATTACAGACTCTCGTTAGTTCGCCGGGTCAAGTTATTCTTCTAAATGGTGAAGTGCGTAATAATGATATGCTCAACAGTATTTTAGCTCAAATGGACAATAAGTTACCGGACGGAAATCTTAATGAAAAACCTGTTGGTATAATCACATTCTGGGATGTTGCTGATGCAGGTATCAGAGGATATAGTAAATTATCCGGCAAAAAAATTGATTTCCATAAAGAACTTGATGAAAATGGAAGAGTAAAATCCCTGGCAATCAATTCGGGAAAATTTCAATTCTCAAGAAAATAATTTCATTAAACCCAATTTGTAACAATTTCCCATTCACTTCGTCATAATTCTGTTAATAATAATTACTAACCAAAAAAAACAAATATGAAAACAATAGCACTATTAATAATTGCCGGATTTATTTTAGCAACATCCGCAATTGCGCAAGAGGAAAAAGAAACCAAAAACGATACAACTAAAATAAAACTAGGAAACACAACTGTTTTGTTTATTGGTCCAGATTCAAAAGACGTTGAACTTGTTGCAGAAAATGAAGATGACAAGGAAAAATTTGACGGACATTGGGCAGGTATTGATATCGGGCTGAATACTTATCTGAACGACAATTACACATCAGTTCTGAATTATGACGACAGATACCTTGAATTAAATACAGGAAAATCATGGGGTGTTGGAGTAAATTTACTTGAAAAAAGTATTGCATTCTGTAGTAATAAATTCGGACTTGTTACAGGTTTGGGATTTACTTTTAATAATTACAGGTTTAACCAAAATGTTGTTTTAATGCCTGATTCCGCAAAATTATATGCAGTTGACGGACTCGTTGATTTTGAAAAAAACAAACTGGTAGTTACGTACTTAACAGTTCCATTGATTTTTGAATATCAGATTTCAACAGGCAAAAAAGACAGAAGAATCCACATATCTGCAGGAGGAATTGGTGGTCTTAAAATAGGATCTCATACAAAATATGTTTACAAATCAGGAGATCAAAGACATAAAGATAAAATTAATGAAGACTTTCACCTCTCTCCTTTCACTTATGGTGCTACATTGCGTATTGGATACAGAGGGTTAAATTTGTTTGCAAATTACAATATTTCAACACTTTTCGAAAATAATGAAGGACCAGAACTATACCCATTAACAATTGGTTTATCTGTTGTGAATTTTTAGTAACACATATAAAAAAGGAGTTTAAAAAAATCAGGGGGTATTTTGTTGCTGATTATTCAGCAAACAAAATACTTTCTTTTTTTTATTGAAGAGCAATCTTCATTGTCTTACTATCTGTTTTAATAAAATAAATTCCTCTTTCCCACTCCTCAACATTTATTTTGGAAATTCCAGTATAAATATTGTTTAGATATATTAATCTGCCCTGCGTATCAAATATTTTAATTTCTGTGCTTTTCTGTGAATTAATATATAAAAATGATTCTGCAGGATTAGGATAAATTCTTATATTATCTTTCTCCATATTTGCAATTTGATTTGAAGAAACTCCAAAAAAGAAATCTAAGATTCTGCTCATTATTTCATTTCTCGTTACTTCAGGATATATAGTTTCAAAAGGGAAACCAAAATACACTAATTTGCCTGGAAGCACACCTCCAGGAAAGAATCCTTCAAATTGAATCCCAGTCGTTTGATTTGTAACACCGACATAATTTAAACAATTATACCCACCGTTAATCCCCTCTATCACGTCAGGCCAATCTACGTTGTACGTCCCATATAGGCCATTATCGAACATAAAATCTGAAATTCCAGTGAATATGCCATTATAATCAGTACTTACAGAATAATAAGTTGACGCTGTCTCATCAGGAGCATCAAAAACATATTGCGCCTTTAAAAATTCATTATAAAATTCTTTATCTGTTGAAGATCCCAAATGATCAAGGTCCCATCCTATTTCTGCTCCTGATAAAAACATTTTTCCTCCATTTATTAAATAATCTTTCACTATTTCCTGCTCTGAAACATTAAAAGTCTCATCGACAGAACTTTCTTCTCCTAGAATAAAATCAATTGCCTGAAAATTTGACAACAAAATCAAACTATCTGTCAGAGCTTCATTGGTTGCGGAAGAAAAATAATAATTTACTGAACTAATAGCTTCTCCATGCTGCCTGATAAAATTATGTGTATTTCCATCCGAATTTCTGTCAAATGAATTAACAACCAAAATATTATTAGAATATAATCCTGGTCTTGCTGCCAATACTTCAGATGGTTGTGAAAAGAGACCTCCACTTTCAGCTATTATTCGAAAATACTTTATCTGATCAGCTATCAGACCTTCGATTACAGGATATAGCAAATTTAAACTAATCTCTTCTGGAAAAATTAATCCATCATCACCTGCCTGAACAATAAAATTTGTTCCCGGAACCTCATCAACAACAACCCTGACTGAAGTTTCGTCTTCGATCAGAACTGCAAATGATTCAGGAGCTTCGACTTGAATTACAGGAACAGGATACCATGGAACAGAAATGGTTCCCTCATCACTGAACAAAGATGAAATTGCCGGATTTTGCAAAATGTCAGTTATTAAAAGAGTATCATCATTCACAATTGCATTGTTTTGAACCAGCCTGACCCCATGACTGTAATCCACATATTCCAGTATATGACCATTGTACAGTCCCTGAATTGGAACTCCCGATAATAAATGCCATCCATAAATAACAACTCTGTCGGTACCACTTGAATAAATCAGATTAGAAACAACAATATCTTTTTTGTCCCCACCCACTAATTCGCCCAAAGGATGAGAAGAAAGAATATTATTGCGACTATACCAAACAGTATCATTATGCCATGAAAAGTAGGGAACTGTTGTCATTTCGCTTCCAGGAGGTAATGGTTGGGGTGCTAATTTTGCAGTAGAAGAAAAATATATTTCATTAACCATTTTTCTTGTTGGTAATGTACAACCTGTATGAAATGCAATTCTTTGAGCCAGAACAGGAGTCATTGGACATAAAAAGTAGTCAGTATCACAACCAATGGCCAGATAATCAGGAAGCACATAGTATGTAATATTAAAAGTGTCATTGCCAACTATTTCCTGAGCAGTAACAGGTATCAGATTTCTTTGAAAATCCGGAACATTTCCTAGAACAACATGATTATAAATAGTATCTTCCCGAACAGATTGACTCAGATTTGTTATTATACTAACGAAATCACTTCCTGCAGGCATATTATTCAGCCGAGGAGGGAGGTTAAGCACCTGACATTTCAGTGATATAACAGCTAATGTAAAAAATACAGATAGTGCAAAATTTTTCATCAGTTTTCGGAATTGTGTTATAAGCAGGGCTAATTAATACAAAAACATGCTTTTTCAAAAATACTTAATATTTCGAATAAATAGATCATACAAAAAATTTGAATTCCCGAAATAAATGACTGACGTTACGCATAATTTTTATTTTTAGACACGAATTACACAAATTTGCAC
>JBDRPR010000041.1:0-4020 GCA_043826845.1 Bacteroidota bacterium | reverse complement strand
CTCTATCGCCCGGAGGAGCCTCCTTTAATAAGAAATCATAAAAGGACTTAACAAATCTTATCATAAAGCGTTCTTCAGGTAAATTGAAGCAATCTGCTTTAGTTACATTTATTTTACCGTCACCAAGGTCAGTAATAGTAGTTTTATAAAGGTCGGTGTCAATTTCCACCTGATGATCTTCAGAATATTCTTTAATGGCCTGTTCAATTAAATGCAGAGGCAGTCGCTGGAGTAGGTCATATTCTTTGTCATCACCTTCCAGTTTATATTTCAGGGAGGTTATTTTTTTCTTGCTTTTAACTCCATTTATAATTTTTCTGAAATTATCAAATTCAGGGAATGGTGCAGCTTGCGGAATACCACCTGCGGTAATCTGATGCCCCCTGAACATGTTCCCCTCTTTAAGTGATTGTGCGATGTGTATAAGTTCTGGCATCAGGTGTTCAATATTAAATCTTTTACCAATAAAACACCCTATGAATATTGCATCTGCCCTCCATGCATTCATTGGTGCAATACGCAGATCAGAATGAAAATATTTAGGTAACTTACTTTTTTTCTGTTTGGGTTGGACCCAGGTAATGCCTGGTTTTAGTTCCTTTCTCTTTAACCAGTTTCGGATGTTCTTAATTTTTATTTCATCTAACTCATCTGGTCCAGCAACTGGAATTAAACAGAACTCAACAAGTTTTGCGATACAAAGCATCAGTTTATTTGGCGTGGGTTCTTTCGTTGTTACATTAAAAAAACCACCTTTAGAAAAAAGATTATAGAATGATTTTACCAACCTGTATTTAAACTGCTGATTATGTATGTTCTCTTTAAAACGTGCAGGGTAGCGTTCCAGATCCAATTCTTATAAAGTAAATCTTCATAGTGATCCCTAAAATGTTTAATAAAGTCTTTAGCAAGCCAGTTATGCCTTACTTTTATTGAACCATCGCTGAACACGAAATTTATATAATATAACTCCGGTACAGGGGTTGGATCAGGTAAACCGTTAATCCATTTCCTGTCTTCAAGTTTTTCGATGATATCAATGACATTCTGAGTTTCTTTTTCAGCTGAAGTAATGAGGATTTTATTTTCAGGTTTTTCCCAGAATGCAATATCTTCAACATACTTATGCTGGGCTATCGAAATAACTTCAAATAATAAATCACGAATATGAAGCAACTTATATTCATTGATACAGTTCATTATTTCAGCATACCGAGATTTAGTCAGAATTATACGAAAATATTTATTCTGGGGCATATACCCATCTTTAAAAGCCCTTTCTTCAAACACTTCTTTAAAGAACTCTACTAACATATCAAGCTGCCAGTTATGGTACTTGATATAGAAATCAAAAGGAGGATGCTCTGGAATCCAGTATAATTGCCTTTCAAAAAAATCAGGGTTTTGAATGGCTGTTTCAATATCATTATCATTAGTGCCGAATAAACCAAAATAAGGACAGTAGTGGTCTCTTTCTACATCGTAATAGTGAAATACATAAGTGAAGCGGGATTTCTGGAAAGCAGCCCAATCAAATTTCGCTGTTCCAAAATCTACATCACCTTTTGCGTTGCGATTGATTTTCATTTACTCAGATTTACTATGTTTTGCTATTAATAGCTTACTTCCCGATACAGAAATTTTTAAATATATTGCCAAGAATCTCATTATTAGATATTTCACCTGTAATCTCGCCCAGATAATGAATTGCCTCACGAATATCCAAAGCAATAAAATCAAATGAGGTTTGCTGTTCAAACCCTGAAATAATTCTTTCAATTGCCAGAGATGTTTTTTGTAATGCATCATAATGTCGGGCATTGCTAACAATGGTATCAAAGTTTTCAGGTAAAAACTTTTCAGCAATCAGCACAAGTTTTGATATTAATTCATCAATATTTGTCTTATACTTTGCTGAAATACTTACCTGATCAATGTTTATATCTCTGAAAAAAGTGTTTGAATTATCAGGTTTTGCAATATCTGATTTGTTGTGAACAATGATAAGTTTTTTATTTTCAGTAATATATTGGCTGATCTTGCTATATATCACGGAAATATCTTCACCAGGTTCTTTGACCAAAAGGACTAATCCTGCTTGACTTAATTTTTCAAAAGTTTTTTCAATTCCTATATTTTCGATTGTATTTTCTGAATCCCTGATGCCTGCAGTATCAATAAACCTGAAATGGAAACCACCAATACTGATCACATCCTCAATAATATCTCTTGTTGTGCCTGGTATTTCAGTAACTATGGCTTTATCCTCATTAAGTAATGTGTTTAGGAGAGTAGATTTTCCAACATTGGGATTACCTGTAATAACCACAGGTAAACCGTTTTTTAAAACATTCCCAGCCTGGAATGAGTGAATCAACTTTTCTGTTTTATTTTTTATTTCAAAAATCAGATTTTTAAGTTCTTTACGGTCAGCAAATTCAATATCTTCCTCAGAAAAATCAAGTTCAAGTTCAATGAGGGAAACAAAGTGAAGTAATTTATCACGCAACAAATTTATTTCCTTTGAAAAACCTCCGCGCATCTGTTCAATTGCCAGTTTATGTGAAGCTTTTGAACTACTTGAAATCAAATCAGCAACACCTTCGGCCTGACTTAGATCAATCTTCCCGTTTAAAAATGCACGCAAAGTAAATTCTCCCGCTTTTGCGGGTCTTGCGCCGTTTTCTATCAGTAGTGATAAAATTTCTTTTTGAATATAAACCGAACCATGACAGGTAATTTCAATAATATCTTCGCCGGTGTAAGAGTGAGGGCTTTTAAAAAATGAGATTACAACCTCGTCTATAATTTCATTCCCGTCAACAATTTTTCCATAAATACATGAATTCGGAATGATTTCTTTTAATTTGATTTTTGATTTTTTATCAAGAATTTTTTTAGTTATTTCAATGCTATTACTGCCACTGCATCTGATTATTGCAATAGCTCCTGTTCCTGAAGGAGATGATATGGCACATATAGTTTCTTCCATAATCATAACTCATTTTAATGGCAAAGTTAATTAATGTAATTTGATTTTTGTAATATTTGCGTATTTGGCAAAGCAATTTGGGAATCTATATTTGTATCAAATACAATAATATTAAATAATATTTGACAAATTGCAATGTTTGATATACTTTTTCTTTTGATGAATGAACCAATGATTTAACTCCGGTAAAACGGATTACCAACCAAATCCAATTTTTATACCAGCAGATATACAAGGGACCAGAACTTGGTTAGTTTCCAGCGATATTGTTAATACACTCCCTGTCGAATTTACGTATGCGTAGCTCGTTTTTCTATTTCTGATGCCAATCCCACAGTAATACTCAGCAAAAACATTATCAGACCAATAATTTATATATCCTAATTTAATTTGAAAATCAGTTAATATTTTGCTTTGTAAAATTGCAGGTGTAATGTTAATACCGTCATATTGATCAAGCTCGGTAAAATATTTTCTTATACGGAATTCCGGACTGAAATACAATTCCTCCAGTCCCTTATAGTTTTTCGAAGTGTACAAATGTAATCCGGCAACAAAACTATATCCCATTTTTGTACTTGTAAAATCATAATATTCTTCAAGAAGCACTAACGAATAGTAATCTGTAAGCGTCATTCCTACACCAATTTCGACGCCAATCCTATCGGCAATTCTACGTTCATAGTAAATTGGAATATCTCCCAGCAAAATCAATAATGGATTTGCTTTAATGAGATTAAAAATCTGATTGTCTTCGATTTTTCTATTATATTCAATTTTCGAATATGTGACTGTAGTTGAATTGTTTATATTGTTCTTGTCAATTTTATTGTATTGCACTTCTGAACTGTTCTCCTCAACTGTCGGCTTTTCATTTAATATGTACTTTGTACCGTTTTCATATATAATGATATGTACATTACTTTTTCTGATTGAAATCAACGGTCCATCTAAATTATTGTATTTTTTATATTTTACATAATCTGGAGTAATTTCTAATACTTTGGCAACAATTTGCTGATCATCCA
>JBDRPR010000040.1:0-3891 GCA_043826845.1 Bacteroidota bacterium | reverse complement strand
AATAATATTTACAATTCCATAATTTATTGCGTATCTCTTAGGTCGAACTCACGTTAATTACTATATCAAACTCACGTTAAATAATAATTTTCAGTATTTGTATTTGAAATCACATTAACGTGATATGAAAGTATAGGGGTGGAAAAAAGCCGAAAAAATCGGCTTTTTTTATGCTTTATAAAAAGGGATTTTAACTACTTTAGCTTTAAGAGCTTTATCTCTGATTTTAATAAATATTTCTGTGTCAAATTTTGCAAAATCCTTGTTAAGATATGCCATTCCTATTCCTTTCTGTAAAGCTGGCGCCATCGTTCCTGAAGTTACTTCGCCAATAAGATTTCCTTGAGCATCCACTACTTCGCAATGTTGTCTGGGAATTCCGCGGTCAATCATTTCAAAACCTCTTAATTGTTTTCTAACTCCTTCATTTTTTAGCTTTTCCATTACTTCACGGTCAATGAAATTGTTCCCTTCTGCAAATTTTGTTATCCAGCCAAGCCCTGCTTCAATTGGAGAAGTAGTATCATCAATATCATTTCCGTATAAGCAGAAACCCATTTCAAGTCTGAGAGTATCGCGTGCGCCCAGACCAATTGGTTTTATGCCGAATTCTGCACCAGCTTCAAATACTGCATACCAGATTTTTTCAGCATCTTTATTTGCGATATATATTTCACAACCACCTGATCCTGTATAACCTGTAGTTGAAAAAATTACTCCTTCAATACCTGCAAAAGTCAGTTTTTTAAAAGTGTAATACTCCATATTTTCAACTGGTTCTTTTGTAAGTTTTTGCATAGCTTTCAAAGCCAACGGCCCCTGTATTGCTAACTGGGAAATTTCATCAGAAGCATTATATATTTCTTTTCCGATTTCCATCTCCATTTCTTTTGCATTTTTTGTACACCACGCCCAGTCTTTATCAATATTTGCTGCATTTACAACCAGAAGGTAGGTCATGCTATCAATTCTGTAAACCAACAAATCATCAACAATACCACCTTTACCATTCGGAAAGCACGAATACTGGACTTTTCCATCGTGGAGTGCTGCAACATCGTTTGTTGTTATTTTTTGTACCAGATCAAAAGCTTTTGGACCTTTTACCCAAAACTCTCCCATGTGAGAAACGTCAAAAACACCGACTTTACTTCTTACAGTCAGATGTTCTGCAATTAATCCTTCGTATTGAACAGGCATTAAAAATCCTGCAAACGGCACCATTTTGGCTCCGATTTTTTCGTGAATGTGCGTAAATGCTGTATGTTTCATTTTAATTAAGTTGTTTTATATTGAAGCAAATTTAAATAAAATATTCAGTATAATGTTATGACATCTGTCAGGAATATTATTTACGTAAAATTTTAAATTCAACCCTGCGGTTTTTTGCTTTTCCTTCTTCAGTATCATTATCTGCAATAGGCTGATAAAATGCATATCCTTTATATTCCAGACGGTTCTTATCAATTCCATTTGAAATTAGATAATCTACGACAGACTTTGCTCTGTCTGTAGATAATTTCTGATTGGTTGCCAGACTGGATTGATTATCAGTATGACCACCAATTTCAATTCGCATGGTAGAATTATCCTGTAACATTTTAATAACCCTGTTTAGTTCATTGATAGACTCTGATTTAAGTTCTGATTTAGCATAATCGAAAAAGAGATTTTTAAGTATTATTGTTGAGCCTTCATTCATCGAATTCAGGGAAATATTTAAAATAACCTTGTCATATTCCTTATCGGAGGGAAGATTAAAGTTTTCTGAATGAAAAAGATAACCTTCAGCACTTGCCGCGATTCCATAATTTTTTCCTGAAGGTAATGTCACTAAATAGTCACCTGTTGAACTGTTTGATTCAAAAACAGCGACAACTTCATTTTTTTCATTATCGGTAATTTCAATTTTTGCTTCGATTGCTTTATTTGTAGTTGCATCAATAATTTTTCCTTTTACCAGGGTCAGATAAATACTTTTATCAACATTTTCTTCATCAGTAAAGTTTATCAGGTAAATATCTTTTTCTCCTTTACCCCCTGGTTTTACTGAAGAAAAATATCCGTGCCTGCCATCAGCTGAGAGAATAAAATAAACATCATCATCAGCAGTATTTATCGGAAATCCAAGATTTTCAGGTTTAGACCAGATGCCTTTTTCATCCATAACAGATTTGAAAATATCATATCCTCCCATTGTTTCATGCCCCCTTGAACTGAAGTAGATCGTTTTTCCGTCGGGATGTGCAAAAACGCCTTCTTCATCATATATTGAATTGATTACATTACCCATATTTATTGATTGCCTCCATTCTTTATCTGGTTCTCTTGTTGAATAATATATATCACGACCACCAATACCACCAGGTCTATTACTAACAAAGTATAATGTTCTGCCGTCAAATGAAATACTTGCAGAAGATTCTCCATAATTGGTATTTATATTTTCTGATAATTTACGAGGAACTGACCATTCGTCTCCCTTTAAGCTACTTACATAAAGGTCGCCGGGAATAATATCATTTTTTTTCTTTTCTCCTCTGTAAATATATAACTCTTGCCCGTCAGGTGATAGACCAACTGTAGCATCGTGATTGTCAGTATTTATCGGAGAACCGATGGAAATAGGTTCAGACCATGCATCATTCTCATTATAAGACACATAAATATCCTCATAAAACTGCATTGTGACAGGGTCTCTTTGTCCTCCGGTAGTGTTATCCCTGCGGGAAGTAAATATCATCATTGATTCATCTGCCGTAATAAGAGGACAATATTCAGGATAATCACTATTTACAGACTGAACATTAATAATCATTCCTCCGGTTGGATTTGCCAGTAAATTTATCCCGGTTTCACATTCAACAAATTTCTTTTGCAATATAGGATGCCAGTCATATAAATCGTTGGGAGACAATGAAATTTTAAATTCATTATATATTTCGATTGCTTTTTCGAATTCAAGCCTTGATTGATGAGCTATGGCAATGTGAAAACGCACTTCTTTTGGGGGCTGTTTACTTAATTCGTATGATTTTGTTAAAAAATCAAGAGCTTTTGATGAGTTTATTGAATTAAGATAACAAATCCCGATTTTATAATTCAATTCAGAACTGTTTGGATTAAAACTGTTTGCCTTAAGAAAATATCCGAGTGCAAGGGCATATGAAGAATCTCTGTAATAATCATCACCATCATAAAGATTATCCATGGCATTTTTGAAACCTTCTTTATCATTTTTAAAAAAATCTTTTTCAAAAGGAGTGTCAGACTGTGATACAGATAAATTTATTCCCCAAAAAGTAAAAATCAATTGTATTAAAAGCCATTTTACCCTCATATTAGAAATTTTAAATAAAAATGCAAATTCCTATTAACTATTTAAGCAATAAATTATTTACTTAGTACTTTAAATTCTACCCGTCTGTTTTGTTGTCTGCCTTCGTCATTATCGTTTGTGGCAATTGGCTGAAAGTATGCATATCCCTTAAATTCAAGTCTGCTTTGACTAATTCCTTTACCAATCAGATAATCAACAACTGATTTTGCCCGACTTTCAGAGAGAGTCTGATTTGTTTTTAAAGATCCCTGGTTATCAGTATGTCCGGAAATTTCAATTCTAGATGTCGGGAAATCTGTCAATAGTTTTACCAGACGGTCTAACTCAGGAAATGATTCAGACCTGAGAGTCGCTTTTGCATAGTCAAAGAAAATATTTTTTAGAATTATTTTTGAACCAATATCCATTTTGTTCAATAGAATGTCTTTTGTAATTTCCTGATAATTTGTTGCCTCAGGAATGTTAAAGTTTTCTGAATGAAATAAATATGTCTCAGCTTTTACAGCAATCCCATAATTTTTTCCGGATGGCAGAGAAACAAGATATTTACC
>JBDRPR010000039.1:0-3560 GCA_043826845.1 Bacteroidota bacterium | reverse complement strand
TGTTTAAAAATATTTCCTTTTTTTACAACAACATTCGGTTTTTCAACATTGTATTTTGTGGCACATTCTTCCGCAATTTTATTGAGTTCCTCAGATTTTTGCTTAATATCAATTTCCTTATCTACAATATGAACTATAGTCATGTCAACCAACCCTTTTTTTAGGATTACTGCATGCTGAAATGCAAGCTCAGAAACTGGAGAAAAATCCCAGGGAATCATTATTGTTTTTTTTACTACTGCCATAATAAATTAATTTACGGTAAAAACATTCAATAATTTTAATCGGGAAAGATACAAAAAATGTTATATCAATCACAAATTTAATTCAATAATTTATTAAAAATATTATTAAAACCTAAAAACACCATAAAATCAAGGTTTTTTAATATTTTATGATAACATTTTTGATAATCGATTAAAAAATTATCGTATATAACTAACTACTTTTCTTAACTATTATTACTAAAATGATAGAAATTTTATTGTTTGCATGTACTAATTAAAATCACAAAAGAATCTCTCAATTTATTATCGAAGCAACTCTTTTCACAAGTACATTCTGATTTACAGATAATTTTATAAAATAAATACCTGTTTGACAGATATTAATTGTTTTTAGATATTTACCTTCAAATTGCTCAATCTCTTTACAATTATATAAAATTTTACCATTTGAGTCGTATATTTCAATTTCAACAACAGATTTTTCATTCAGATAATATTCAATATTTAACATTTCACTAAACGGATTTGGATATATGTTATAGGTAAATGCGCTAGAAGAATTATTAAAATAAGTAGGGATATCAACATAAATTCCTTCACTTCCTGATGTTGTATCAACATAGAAATTTCTATTGGCAAATAACGTATCCGAATTTGTCACATTAATATGGGTATAGGTAGAAATTAGTGGAAACCCAGGAATATCAACAAACAAAAGATAGTCATCACCAACAGGAATACTGTCAAACTGATAAAAACCTGCTGTGTCTGTCTCACTAAATGAAATCGGCTGATCGTTTGGTTCTTGTTCAATATAAACTTCTGCACCGGGAACAGGTTCTCCATTTGATTTTGAATTGTCGTAATATGCAATAAACCCGTTTATTGTTCCTGTTCCATTACCCATTGGAGTCATCTCATACATAGTGGAATTTATATAAATTGTATCCTCGCATGAAATATTTTGCAGATTTGCTGTCGTCCAGGTAAAACTTGTATCATGGTAAGAATCCAGCACATTGTTATAACCCAGTGAAGGATCCAGCTCATATTTAATCATGTAATCACCGGGATAAACGTAATCGAATACATATTGTGATCCTGTCAGATATTCAGTTGCCATGGTATCCCAAACTGCAAAAGCTTCCTCTTTCAATAAGTAAACAATACAATAACTATCCGGAATATATCCGTAGCTGGTTGCATTAACATATCCGGAAATGTATCCCATTGCTTTTTCATCAACAATTGCATTATTAACTTCTTGACAACCATGTGCATCAGTTAAAGTAACATAAAAATCTCCAGCACATAAACTATTTGCGGTCGAATCAATCTGATTACCTGCATTGGCATCCCATAAATATTCGTATGGTAAAGTTCCTCCTGATGGAATAGCATATGCTTCACCATCACATGAACCACCGCAGGATGCAATTAATGATGCAGTGTTTAGAATCAAGAGCGAAGGTTCAGTAACAATGAATGTATCATTTATTGAGCAATAGTTTGTTAATTCCTGATACATAAGATAATATATGTCGGCAACCAAGCTGTCAATAAAATTTGTATCAACACCGATCGTTGTATAAGCTGAGTTCATCCAATTAATCTCAAAATTGTTCGGATCTCCACCTGTTGGATTTATTTCAATTGATGCATCATATGCACCAAAACAGGAAATATCATTAAAAATCGTATGCAAATCTATTTTATTTCGCTGTGCAAAATATACATCCTCATCTTTTACTCCTGTAATTAGATACTCACATTGAGTAAGTTGAAGATCATAGATAACCTCATCAATATATGGTTCTCCAAAAATAACTTCATTTTTTATGTCTCCATTCAAATTAATTGTGAGAATATACATGTCTTTATCCATTGTTGCAGGATTAGTAGTATAACCATAAATGACCCAGGTGGAGTCGCTTTCTCTCACCATTCCAAATGGTTCATCATCATAAATATTTCCATAGGTTTTTGTCCATATAGTATCTCCGTTTGTTTCATCCAATCTCAGCAAATAAAAATCCTTACCACCTAATCCATAACTATCGGTATAACCTGCAACCATATAAGCATAATAATAATCATCATATATAATACTAACTGCACTTTCGTCTCCTGATCCTCCATAATTTCTGTCAAACAATGAATCAGATTTTACCTGCGGAGCTCCCAAGGTAAAAGAAAAAACCTGAATATTTTTATCGCCAGACCCATAGCTGGTTGTATATCCGGCAGTTGTATAATTTCCTGAATAATCCATTGTAATATCATATGCCACATCATCTCCTATTCCACCATAAGAATATGTCATAGTAGTATCAAAATCCATATAATTATCCTCCATAACACCAATAAATATATCCTTGTTATAGTTAACGTTTGTAACATAACCAACTGCTTGAGTAGCACCAAAGTTCAGAGAACGCACTTTAATCAATTCATCATCTCCGTAGCCCCAATCAATTGATTTTGAAGGATACATAATCATTCCATCGTAATAATATTCAGCAAAATATAAATCCTTGTCAATATTTGTATTATATCCAGAAATTACTCTCTGAACACCTTTAGCTGGCGCATTATAATCAGTAGCACTATTAGCCACTTCATCTCCTGCAGTTCCTATAGTCTTTGTCCATAGAGTATCTCCCTGAAGATTTATAAGAATCAAATAAATATCCTTTCCTCCACTACCATAACTTTCAGTTTCTCCAGCAATCCAGTATCCTGGTGTCATATCGTCATAAACAAACGAATAACCAGCATCAAATGATGAACCTCCATAAGTTTTTTCAAAAATGCTTTGTGAGTGGTTAATAAGCGGAAGTAATAAAAATAAAAATAAAAGTTTTTTCATAGTTGGTAAATTTTTTAAGTGACTTATGCTTCAAAAATATTAAAAAAAAAATACTCTCACTATAATTTATTGAAATAATTGACAGTTGATATTAATCAAGAAGGTAAAATTTCTTCAGAATTTATTATATTAACGTGAGTTCGACCTAAGAGATACGCAATAAATTATGGAATTGCAAATATTATTCTTTTGCCCTCAAGCCGGGCAGGCTTTTCCTTTTTACTTGACAAAAAAGGAAACAAAAAAGTCATGAACTACTAATGCTGAACAAAGTTCATAAATATCCATCATGACGACTAGCATTAAATTGCATAAGTTTTCAATATTATTTATTGTTTTCGAATCACCTGCGTAATAAGTTGAAAGGTAGGGCGGCTGGTTTAATTTAAAGTTTAAGGTTTATAGTCTGCAACTACCCATTTAGTCATTGACACATTAGTCATCAATGAAATTCTTGATTTACC
>JBDRPR010000038.1:0-2301 GCA_043826845.1 Bacteroidota bacterium | reverse complement strand
AGTGGAATTTCCATTGTAAATGAATCACGAAATAATTCTATCGTAAAAAATTCTATTGGTATTGATTCTAGCGGAAACTCTATATTACCAAATGGTTCAGACGGTGTTCACATCTCAAATTCAGCAAAATTCACCCAAATTGGCGGTAGTACAACAGATTCAGCTAATACAATTGCATTTAATAATGAATATGGTGTGAGGATTAATGGATTGGGGACTAATTATAATAAGGTCACACACAATTCAATTTATTCAAATAATTATAAGGGAATTGCAGTATTAAATCTTGCTAATTTAGGTATCTCTGCTCCGGTAATTACTTCATTTGATGGTACGCTAATTACCGGTACATCGTCAGCTAATGCTGTAATTGAATTTTTTGCAGATTCAGAAGAAGAAGGCAAGATCTTTATTGATACGGCTAAAGCAGATGTTTCCGGCAATTTTTTCAAACAACTAGATTTAAGCAGCATCCCGGATAACTTCAATTTAACTGCTACACAGACTTCAAATAATAATACGTCTGAGTTTTCTAATCCATTTGGGATACCACCTTCTACTCCTCAAAACTTGGTTGGCATAGGTGGAATTGAGCAGGTTTCTTTGCACTGGAATCCGAATTCAGAATCAGATCTCCATAAATACAATATTTTTAGAGGAATTTCATCTCCCGCTGTTATGTTAATAGATAGTGTAATTGTTTCAAGTTCTGCCGATACAAATTACATAGATATTAATGTTGCCCCGGATATAACATATTTTTACCGCATGACTGCTGTTGACAGTTCGGGAAACGAAAGTGATTTTTCCAATGAAGTAAGTGCAACTCCTATCCAGATAGGGATAACAGTACTTAATCCTAATGGAGGCGAACAGTGGCAAGTTTACTCCGTTCAAACGATTAAATGGTTATACAGTCAGGTTGATACGGTGAAGATTGAATATTCTACTGATAGCGGTACAAGTTGGGAACTTGTAGCAGATAACGTGTTGCCTAATTTGGGAAAAGATATTTTACCTTCCAGAAAAGGGGATTCAATAATTAAAGATACATTTACAAAGGGGCGCAAAAATACTATTAGCTCAAACGACATAAAATATCCGTATCTAAAAAGTATGCTCGCTGATACAGGTAGTTATAGTTGGACAATTCCGAATACCCCCTCCACTCAATGTTTGGTAAGAATAACAGACATGACTAATTCAAGTATCGGTGATACAAGTGATGGGATATTTACTATACCACAACTAACAATAATAGTCGTAACCAGCTCTGCAGATATAGGACCCGGCACACTCCGCCAGGCATTATTGGATGCAGTAAACGGTGCTTTCATTACTTTTGATACCGGCGTTTTTCCTCCAAGCAATCCATCGACTATTTCTCTAACCAGCGGAGGATTACCTTCAATAACACAAGGCAGCATCACAATAGATGCAAGCAACGCAGGAGTGATATTAGACGGCAGCATGTTAGGGACTGCAAATGGGTTTCATATAAATTCTGACAGTAATTCAATCAAAGGTTTACAGATACAGTATTTTACTGGAAGTGGTGTACATATCGGTGGAAATAATAGCCCGAATTATAACATTATAGGCGGAGATAGAACAATTGGAACAGGACGAAACGGTGGAGGAAATACAATTAATTATTGTACAACAGGTATTTCAATCTACGATTCAACTTCAACAAATAATAAAATAATTGGTAATTATGTGGGGGTAAATTATTCCGGGACAAGCGCATTACCCAACATTAATGGTATAGTAATTACTGCACCAAACAATACTATTGGCAGTTCAATCCTAGGCGAACGTAATGTTATAAGCGGTAATCAACACACGGGAATAAGAATGGATAGACCCGCAGCCCGTCATAATTTAATAATAGGAAATTTCATTGGTACTGATTATACTGGAACAGATTCAATTGGAAATGATAAAGGAATATGGATAACTCACTTAGATACCTTACTCTCACCAAGTAATAATATTATTGGAGGAAGTACTTTAAATGAACGTAATATTATTAGTGGAAACACAAGGGAAGGGATTACTATTGATGGTATAGGTGCTGATAGTAATATTGTTAGGGGAAATTTTATAGGGGTAGATAAAACAGGATTAACGGCACTGCCAAATGGCGGACACGGTATCGGCATCTGGAATGGACCTAAAAATAACCTTATTGGTGGAGACACACCGGAACATCGTAACATTATAAGCGGAAATATTCTAAGTGGAATTGGAATAAGCGGAGCCAGTACTGACAGTAATTCAGTTAAAGGAAACTATATT
>JBDRPR010000037.1:0-2011 GCA_043826845.1 Bacteroidota bacterium | reverse complement strand
ATCAAAATTAACCGGACTTATTATTATGATTATTCTATTTTTTAATTTAAAAATAATATTCATTATCATATCTTCGTCTATTATCAAAAACATCTGGAAATCCGTATAGACATGGCTATATTATCATTTCATTTTTATATTGTAATTTCATTTATATATGATTATCTATGGAAGGTTTGTAAGATGTTTATATAAATAATTCCGTAGGCGCACATTAAAACGTTTTTTTATAGTCATCATTAATATCCAGGAAAACTTATGAAATTCACAATTAACAAAAGCGACATCAAAGATGTTCTGGCTAAAATTCAGGGGATAACAGGGCGGAAAAGCAGTCTCGCTATTACAGCCAACGTACTTATAAAATCCACAGAAAAAGGAATTTCAATTGCAGCCACAGATCTTGAAACAGGTTTTGAGGGGTTTTATCCTGCAACGATCGAAAAGGAAGGAACTATTGCAATTAACGCCCGAAAATTATTTGAAATTGTAAATAATTTTTCAGATGAAGAAATTAATTTTTCAGAGAATGAAAACAGATGGGTTAAAATAAGTAATAAAAATGTAGAATTTCAGATTGTTGGAATGGATTATGACGATTTTCCACTTATACCCCATATAGAAGATGTTTCATTTATAGAAATGGAATCATGCGATATGAAGGATATGATTGAAAAAATGATCGTCATAAGCGCTGATTCTGAGGAAAAAAGAGCACATATATTAGGTGTTGGGTTTTATATCCTTGAAGACAATGATCTAAAACTGATCCGAATGGTTTCCACAGACTCAAAACGGCTGTCAAAAGTTGATCAAACCGTTAATGATACCTCAGCGATCTTTTTATCAACCGGAATGATCATTCCCAAAAAAGGATTGGGAGAAGTGTATAAGTTTCTGGAATTGGAAGGGATTATAAAAATTGGTATCAAAGAAAATCATTTTATTCTGAAAAAGGATAATGAAACCATTATTATTAGTCTTCTGGAAGGCGAATTTCCAGATTGCAGTGAAATATTCACCATAGATGAAGATTATCACACCGTTGATATGGATAAGGAACTATTTCAAAAAATGATTAAAAGAATGTCCATTCTTTATTCAGATAGCTATAAAAATGTCGTCTTTTACTTTGACAGGGATAAACTTTTGATCGTTTCATCAAATCCGGACTTGGGTGAATCAAAAGAGGATATTTTAATTAATTATTATGGAAAATCTTTTAAAAGTGCTTTTAACCCGAAGTATTTTATTGAAACATTAAATGTGATTGATGAAGAAAATATAATTTTAAACATATTGGATGAAGAAAATCCCTGTTTTATTCAAGGAAAAAACGATAAACGGTATATGTCTGTTATTATGCCCATGAAAATGTAATTTAAATAGTTTTGGATAATTAAATAAAATGACACAGCCTGATAAAGCATATAATGCGGAGAGTATAAAAATTCTTGAAGGCCTTGAAGCCGTTAGAAAAAGACCTTCTATGTATATTGGAAATATTGGTGTTGAAGGCCTGCATCATCTTGTCTACGAAGTTGTAGACAATAGCATAGATGAAGCTATGGCGGGATATTGCACCTTAATCATTGTTAAAATTAAAACAGACAACAGCGTGATTGTTATTGATAACGGCCGGGGTATTCCAACAGGAATGCATGAAAAAGAGAAAATTCCTGCTGCTGAAGTCGTCATGACAAAGCTTCATGCTGGCGGAAAATTTGACCATGACACCTATAAGGTATCCGGAGGCTTGCATGGTGTCGGTATTTCAGTGGTGAATGCTCTTTCTTCTCATCTTGAAATGACAATTTTTCAGGATGGAAAGATTTTTCGTCAAACCTATGAAAAAGGGAAAAGAACAAGTCCACTGGAAATTATAGGGGATACGGAACAACGCGGAACTCAAATTCATTTTTCACCTGATTTTGAAATTATGAACGAAGGTAATTTTAATTATGAAATTCTTTCAAAACGGTTGAGAGAATTGGCTTTCCTCAATAAAGGC
>JBDRPR010000036.1:0-4762 GCA_043826845.1 Bacteroidota bacterium | reverse complement strand
CTGATACTGATAATAACTGGAATAATATTAATGCACAGATGGATGAAGTTGCAACTGATGCACACTGGGGTACGGAGATGACATATGATTATTTCTATAATATGTTCGGAAGGAACAGTATTGATAATAGTGGTTTTAAGTTATTAAGCTATGTTCACTTTGATTATTATTATGCCAATGCATTTTGGGATGGATACAGAATGACTTATGGAGATGGTGATGGATATTCAATGACTCCATTAACAGCCTTGGATATTATCGGTCATGAAATTACTCATGGATTAACATCTTACACTGCAGACCTTGTGTATAGCTATGAGTCTGGAGCATTAAATGAAGGGTTTAGTGATATTTTTGGTACTGCAATTGAATTTTATGCAAAACCTGGTTCTGCAAACTGGACTGTAGGTGAAGATATTGGAGAAATAATCAGATCACTGCAAAATCCAAATTCATACAGTTTACCTGATACATATCAGGGAAATTATTGGTACACAGGTTCAGGTGATAACGGTGGTGTTCATACAAATTGTGGGGTGATTGGTCATTGGTTTTACCTTACTTCAGCTGGTGGGAGTGGAGTCAACGATCTTGGTAATAGTTATACTGTTACAGGTATTGGAATTGACAAAGCTGCTGCCATTTCATACAGAATGTTAGCTGTTTACATGACAAACACATCTCAATATAGTGATGCAAGAACTTTTGCTATACAATCAGCCATAGATCTTTATGGCAGTTGTTCAACAGAAGTTGAATCTGTTACAAATGCTATGTATGCAGTGGGCCTTGGAAGCCAGTATAATTCTTCTGTTATTGCAAGTTTTTCAGCAAATGCAACCTATTGTTGTTCATATCCAGTAAATATCACTTTTTCTAATAGTAGTGTAAATGGTACTTCATATCTTTGGAATTTCGGAGATGGAAATACAAGTACTCTGCAAAACCCTACTCATACATACACAAACCCTGGATTATATTCAGTATCGTTAATAACAACTGGGTCTGCATCTTGTGGAAGCTCTGTTGATACATTATTAATCACCGATTATATTACTGTTAGTAATTATTCGGGACCTGTTACACCGTATTGTACTCCTCAAACGATAAATCCAGGTTCATATGGAATGGGTATTTTTAATTTCAGTTTAAATACAATAAACAACACAACTTCTGGTGCTACAGATGGATATCAGGACTATACGTGCTCAATTTCTACTAATTTGACTGAAGGTAACATATATAATGTAAGTGTTATTACCGGTTCTTCTTATTCTGAAAATGTCAAAATATGGATCGATTATAATGCCGATGGACAATTTAATAGTACAAACGAACAAGTCTTTGTTTCTGAAAATTTGATCCAATATCATTCTGGTAATATTTTTATTCAACCTGGTGCAATTCTGGATTCTGCTATTAGACTACGCGTTGGTTCAGATTTTTATAATTATGATCTAATTAACGCATGTACGGATTCTGAATATGGACAATATGAGGATTATACTGTCCGAATTTTAGAGAACATTTTTCCTCCTGCTGTCGATTTCGAGGCCAATTATACTACAATAAGCACTGGACAAACAGTTAATTTTACTGATTTAACTCAAAATGTACCAACAGGATGGCAATGGGAGTTTCAAGGTGGAATTCCATCTGTCTCAAGTTTACAAAACCCAACCGTAACATACAATTCACTTGGTTCATTTCCTGTAAAACTTGTTGCAACAAATGCATTTGGGACAGATTCATTAATTAAAACCTCTTATATTAATGTTGTAAATATTTTTAATTTATGTAGCGGCATTGATTCCACAAACGCAACAAGCGGAATATTGTATGACTCGGGAGGTCCGTCTGGTAATTTCGGTTATAATGAGAATTGTTCCCTTTTAATAAACCCTGGTTGTGCTATCAGTGTTGATTTTACACTTAATTATTTATATATGCCTTCATCATATGATCGGTTAAAAGTGTACGATGGATTCAATAATTCAGGCACTTTATTGCTGGATTCATATTTGTCGTCAGCCCCAATAACAGTTAGCGCGACATCTGGAATAATTTTTATAGAATTTTATTCCAATTCATCCAGTAATTATGCAGGATTTGAAGCATCATGGAATTCAGTGATACCTTCAAATCCCCCAGTTGCTGATTTTGCTGTTTCAGATATTAACCCACCTTTAAATTCACCAGTCGATTTTACTGATCAGACATCTTTTAATCCAGGTTCATGGTTGTGGGATTTTGGTGACGGGACAAATTCGATTGAACAAAATCCAACACATTATTTCATGACTCCGGGATTTAAAACCATAATTCTTATTAGCGATAATTGCTATTCAACAGATACTGTTTCTTATTCATTGACAGTTCAGGATTCATCTGTTTTTATGGTTAATCCGGATACTTTATATGCAACAATAGTAAATTGCGATGATTCGACAAGCTATCCTTTGACCATATATAATAACGGTGCAGGGGATCTTGATTTTACTTTATCTGGTGCCGGTTCATCAGGTAGTTCTTCAATTGAATTACTTGCCTTAACATATGGAGTAGATTATACGGAAGAATATTTATATACTTTAAATGCAATTGACCAGTATTTTACAAACTACAATCTTACTGAAATAAATACAACATCTGCTGCAAATTTGCAGACTGCATTAGTTGGAAAAGATGTGTTATTAATTGCAGAACAGGAAAGTGGTTCATCAACTGTATTTACGGGATTTGCGACCACATTGCAGAACTTTGTAAATGATGGAGGAACAGTTATATTTTGTGGTACAAGTAATTACAGCTGTATTTTTAATACAGGATTATTTTCTGGCACTAATGGTTCTAATGCATCAGGAGGTACATTAACTGTTTTGAACAATACTCACCAGATTACAGATGGCTTGCCCTCTTCAATACCTGGTCAAAATGCTACTTATACGCTGACAATAACAAATACTGATGCAGTCAAATTGGTTAAATACGGAAGTTACGATGCGGTTGCATACAGGGAAGTAAATACTGGTAAAGTAGTATTTATTGCTTATGACTTTTATGATTATGATAATTATGCAGCTCAGATTATTGCTAATGCTGTCGAATGGGGCGGAATGGGAGGTTCCGTTGACTGGATTCATTTATCTGGAAATTCAGGAAGTGTGACTCCTTCTGATTCTGCATTAATTTATGTAACATTTAGTAGTGCTGGTTTAAATGGAGGCGTGTTTACGGGTGAAATTATTATCAATTCAAATGATCCATTAAATCCACAAATTTCTGTACCATGTACTATTAATGTCTCTTATGATCCATGCGGTGATTTCACATACAATATTCCAAATTTATGCAGTGGACAGGTTGATTTTACAGATAACAGTCTTAATAATCCTACTTCATGGCATTGGGACTTTGGTGATGGAAACATATCCTCAATTCAAAATCCAACTCATTTTTATGCAACTCCGGGAAATTATAGCGTACAATTGATAATTTGTAATGCTATTTCTTGTGACACAATAAATTCTTCAGTATCTGTAGTTAATACAAGTGGACCTATATTAGCTTTATGTACTCCAGGCTCTAATTATACCTATACGACTTATGATATTTCAAAGGTGATTTTTAATACTATTAATAATAGCTCAACAGGTAGTGCTACCGGATATGAGGATTACACTTGCGTCAGTAGCACAAATTTAATTCAAGGATTATCTTATCCAGTTACAATACAGACACTTGGTTCGTATAATAAAAATATATGTGTGTGGATTGATTATAATAATAATGGGTCGTTTGAAACTGGTGAACTGGTTTTTGATACTTTAAATTCAATTTCCCCACATGTGGGGAATATTTTCGTTCCGACATCATCAGTAGTTAATACACCTATAAGAATGAGAGTGGCTTGTGACAGGTATAGTTACTCTGCGCCTCAACCTTGTGTTAACGTATATTATGGTGAATTTGAAGATTACACAATTGTTCTTCAGTCAAATACATTGCCACCGAATGCATCCTATTATTATAATGTTTTGGATATGTGTCAGGGTGCGTTTCAATTTGTTGATAACAGCTCAAACATACCTACTTCATGGCAATGGAATTTTGGTGATGGGACAACTTCTTCATATCAAAATCCATATCATAGTTATAATAATGCCGGAATATATACAGTTACACTTACTGTATCAAATAGTTTTGGTACAGACACATATACATATCAAATCACTGTGAATTCACTAAATCCTGATATAATTTATAATGGATTTCTGGCAATAAATCAATCTATTCAATTTAGTACTAATGCTATCGGTGTACTGTCCTGGCAATGGAATTTTGGAGATGGAAACACATCTGCTTTACCTAGTCCTTCACACATATATACAGTATCTGGTAATTATACTGTTACACTTGAAGTGCAAAATGCTGTAGGATGTTTTGCTCAGGCATTTTTAAATCTTTTTATCGATTATCAGATTTATGTCGAAACTTCAGTTTTTGATAAAATAGAAATTTATCCAAATCCGGCAAAAGACATTTTATATATTGAAAACAGCAGTAATTATAATTCTTTTAAAATAGAAATAATTTCTATCAGCGGGCAGGTTATAAAAAGTGATGTTCTTGATAGTCCAAAAAATGCTATTGATATTGATGATATAAATCCAGGTGTATATTTTATTAATATTTTTAACGATGAAGTAAAATATATTACTAAGTTAACAATTATGTAATAATTAACGTGAGTTCGATGTAA
>JBDRPR010000035.1:0-4443 GCA_043826845.1 Bacteroidota bacterium | reverse complement strand
CCTGCATCCATTACTATTACATTGTATGTACCTGCATTTAATCCTGTGAAAGTAGAATCTGTAAAATAATCAATACCATTTATACTATACTGAGTTGCCCCAATTGCATATATAATTAATTGTCCGGATGTATCACCATAGCAAGTCACATCTGTTGTTTGAACACTATCTATTGTCAATCCTGGTATGCCACTTAATGTTATTGCAGAGTCTAATGTTGTACTACATCCTGTTATGGTATTGACAACAACTATATTATATACTGAAATATTGTCTAATCCGGTAAACACATTGCCTGTCTGAAAATTTGCACCTCCGTTAATAGAATATTCTAAAGATACTCCTGTTGCATCAATTGTTATGGTACCATCATAAGGAGCGATACAAGATGTTACAAATGTTGTATCAACTGCATTAATAATTGGAGCAGAATTAACTGTAACTGTAACCGTATTAGATGATGTACATCCAATAGCATCTGTACCTATTACTGTATATACTCCACTGGCTAAAGTTGTTGCTCCAGTTATTGTAGGATTCTGACTACTTGAACTAAAAGCATTAGGTCCTGTCCATGACCATGATGTGGCACTTCCTCCAGATTCATTTAAATTAAGGTCATCTCCTTCGCAAATTGCAGAATTGCTTCCGGGAATGATGGTTGGAGCAGAATTAACTGTAACTGTAACCGTATTAGATGATGTACATCCAATAGCATCTGTACCTATAACTGTATATATTCCACTGGCTAAAGTTGTTGCTCCAGCTATTGTAGGATTCTGACTGCTTGAACTAAAAGCATTTGGTCCTGTCCATGACCATGATGTGGCACTTCCTCCAGATTCGGTTAAATTAAGGTCATCTCCTTCACAAATTGCAGAATTGCTTCCAGGAATGATGGTAGGTGCATCTATAGTTAAAATATATGGTTCGGTTGTAAAATCGTTCCAATTTTGCACGGCAACATCACTTAATGGTGCTGCTGATGTCACATTTACAAATCCCACATCTTCCCATAATGTTGTTGGTATTATATTCCATTGAGCTGCTCCAATCCATAATCCATCAGCAATTTCGTCATAAAATATTGAAATATCTGCTACATCGGTTCCTGCTGTTCTATTTATTCTATGATAAAAATCAGGATTAGCTGCACAAATTCCCGTCTCTAACAAAGTTCTGTCATAACCATCAATTGTTGCATCATTGTTAATCATTCGCACTGTAAAAGTATTTAAATTTGCTGAAGCGGGTATGATTTCAACTGGGCGGTATCTTAATATTCCATTACTTGAACCAACAGGAAATTCATAAGTTGAATTACTCGCAGTAGCTCTTGACAAACTTCCATTATTTAAACTACTTACAAAGCCAGTTGTACGTGTAATGGCATTAATATTTGATGTCAAAACATACATAATAAAATCATTTGTAGCTAGTTCTCTGTCGTTTAATGATAGAACACCATATAGACTTGCATTTATCTGCAATGTTTTGACACCTGTTCCTGTTAAGTCTAAATTATTAAAATTAGTCGATACGGTTCCCATAATAAATTGATCTGCTCCATCAAGAAATACGCTACTTAAGCCCTGATTAAAGTTGTCATTATTAATCCAGTTACCTGAAATAATATATATTCCGTCTCCGCATAATAAAGCATTATTTGTAATATCATTACTAATAGTAAGTTCACCATCGTTCTGAATATTACCAAAGTTATCGTTCTCCATACTGCCTTTTACCTGAATTGAAGTTGCGTTTTTAATTGAAATACTTGCTCCGTTATTATATACTAATTGAGAATTAACCAATAGTTCCGAAAACATTAGTATTATTATAAAAATATATTTAATAGCAAGTTTTGAATTTGTTAAATTACTCTTGCTTAATTCTGAATAGGCATGTATATATTTCATTTTTATATCTTTAAATTATACCGGTTAAGTTTTACAAACCAGTTTCTTTATAAGTTCATAGTTTTCAATTCTATAATTTCCTTATTCCAATTTTTCAATTTTCTTTTATTGCTTTTTTGATATAATTCAGACATACTCAATATCATAATCTTCAATTTTATCAAAATGCATTTCCGTTTCTTACTCATGTACAAATAATACCTGACTCTGGGGTAAATTTGCTTTGATTTTTTGAAAACCGAATTGGGACTGTAATTGTTGTTTTATTTGTTCTATATCAGCTTTTTGTTGAATATTGTTTAATTTCAACACATTCATTTCAGTTTCTAACTTTTCATTTTGGAACGTCAGGCTACTAATTGTTTCCTGCTGTTCTTTGACGGCTTCAATAAGAACTGCTACTACATTCTCATAAAAAACGTATTTTTTACCATCTTCCCCTGTCTTTACTAACTCAGGGATTACAGCTTCTAGCTCTTGAGCAATCAATCCTATTTGCTTTCTTTTTGAAAAATTTTTATCCGGATATTCATCTGTTTTCCATTCAAATTCAACACCTCGTAATTGCATTACTTTATCAAGAGCATTATGTATTGTGCTAATATTTTTTTTCCAGCTTATATCACTTGCACAGCAACTCCCTCCTGCTGTAATATCTCCAGTTGCATACACATCTCCGTCAAAATATCCAGCCCAATTTGTGCTTCCACTTACAGCTTTGCCATAAACACCATAAGCTGTGCCACCACCAGTAGCCATACCATAAAGACCATAGGTTTCCGTACAATTATCGGAAAAGTCATTAACATTTCCGTAAACACCGTAACAATATTCTGAGCTAGTGCCAGTTGCGACATTACCAAACACTGCAAAACTATATTCCGAGTTATAGGCTTCTGCATATAGGCCATGGCCCACACTACCGGCTCCGTTTACATTCCAGCACCGTGCACGAACACCACAAATAGTTCCAAAACCATTAATACAGCCAAGTACGCCTTGTACATCATAATCTTTACTACATCCCATAATTCCAAAATCTGAACCATAAATTTTCGCTCCATATAGTGGCGCAGATGCTTGATCGCTTTTTATTGAATAGTCTGCATCAGGAACTAAATTTATGCCAATGTTACCATAGACTTCCGCATTACCAACTACATCAAGTTTGGAGGAAGGCGATGTTGTTCCGATACCAACATTTCCATTTTCAAATATGCCTGCATAATTATTTGTAGCATTTGTTGCACTGAAATAACCCCCGATATTAGTTGTCGCAATACCATTCGCAATTCCCCCAATACCACATCCTATACCGGTTGTAGGACTTGATGATTTACCATATATGCCAAAAACATTCCCTCCGGTAATATTTGAAATTGCTTCTCCATAAATTGCTGTAGAATTATCGGAAAGAGTACCTATTGTACCATTTGCTTCAAGAGTAGCAATAAGTGCACGGCATGAATTAACAGGGATATTTGCAACAGATCCCCACTGAAACCTCGCCTGAACTCCACAATTGCTTGCACTATGACCAGCTAATGTCCATGCAACATGATTTCCAAATACTCCTATTGGACTGGCATCTCCTTCTATACCATAAGTTCCACCATATCCATATACTCCGGTTGATTGTCCTCCACTATAAACACCAATACCCCCCACTACGTTTACATAACTATAAAACCCTCTATTTTGTCCTATTTCATAAGCCCTGACATTATCGTTTCCAATAACTCTTTTATAAATGCCTGCATCTTCCCATTCTCCGCCACTACCTCCTCCACCCAATTGAACCCATGCTGTCCCGTTATAATAATAAAAACCAGCAATATTATCGGTTTGATAAATCAACACACTCAGAGGATTACCTGTAAGGTCTATAGCATTCCGCTGTACTTGTGTCATACGTGGAATTAACAGGCCATGGTCTGTTGATGTTAAATCTAATAATGCACTTGCATCAGGATTGGGTTGGTTTATTCCTACATTTTGAGCTTTTAATTGATTATTGATTATCCCGCCAGATAATACTAATATAAAAGTAATTATCCCAATAAATAATAATTTCATATTTTGTATAGATAAAATTAGCCTACTAAAAATAAATCTCAAGGGATGAATTTTTGATTGGTTAATGATAAATACAAATGCAGAATGTTTTGTTACAGTTTTCATTATATAATGGTTTTAAGTTAAAAATTAATTGTTCTATTGTTTTATTAATTTACCTTGTTAGATAACTTTAATATTGTTATATAATTGATATATACATGCCTCTTTTTAAATCTTTATTTTAAAAATCTTGATGGAAATTTAGTTTGACAATTTAAAGATAAGGCTCGTCTCTCTTTATTTTTTAACAAATTCCTTTTGTGTTTTATACAAGCCACTTTCTGTTATAATACATAAAATATAAGAGGCACTGCATAAATTACTAATATCAATTTTTAAAATATTGTTCCCTTCATAAATATTGTTTTTTTTATGAATTATTTTTCTTCCCAAATTATCTATAACA
>JBDRPR010000034.1:0-9499 GCA_043826845.1 Bacteroidota bacterium | reverse complement strand
AAATTAGTGACTGGTCTGAAAACTTTCCCCATTTTATTAAGACTGCTTATATAGGCAATAGCTTTTGATCTTAATGGAGTTCCGTTTGCATCATAGTAATGCTGTAAAAATTCTGCTTTAAGCTTAGCAATATCAACACCTGAAGGACATTCAGATTTACAGGCTTTACAGGATAAGCACAAATCCATTATTTTATATACTTCCTGATGATCGAAGCGATTAATTTTATCAGAATTGGTTAAAAATTCCCTTAAAATATTTGCCCTTGCTCTTGTTGTCTGGTTTTCTTCAAAACTGGCCATATAACTGGGACACATTGTTCCGCCTATCAGTTTTGTTTTACGGCAGTCGCCCGAACCGTTGCATTTTTCAACAGCAGCAAGAATGCCACCTGTTTTAGAAAAATCAAAAATGGTTTTTATTTCAGGAACAGATTTGGTTGAATCATAACGCAAACCTGTATTCATCTTCGGAGTATCAACTATTTTGCCGGGGTTGAAAATATTATCAGGATCCCAGCATTGTTTAATTTCCTTTAAAATTCTATAATTATGTTCTCCGATCATTAAAGGAATGAATTCTCCGCGTAACCGGCCGTCACCATGCTCTCCGCTCAAAGATCCCCTGTATTTTTTAACCAGTAATGCCGTTTCATAAGCGACAGTATGAAAAAGCTCCACATCCTTTGGGTCTTTCAGATTCAGCACAGGGCGGAGATGAAGTTCTCCTGTTGCAATGTGGGCATAATACACGCAGCTCAGATTATATTTTTTTAATATTTCCTGAAATTCTGCAATATATTCAGGCAATACTTCAGGATTTACAGCAGTATCTTCTGATACAGGAACAGGTTTTGAATTGCCGGGCATATTGGAAAGAACTCCCAGTCCAGCTTTTCTAAGATTCCACACTTTCCTGATATCGCTACCCCAGATAACAGGAAAATGATATCCAAATCCGAGTTTACGCATCTCCTGTTCCATCGATTTTGCCAGCCCGACAATTTCTTCTTTGGTTTTTCTTGCAAATTCAACGATAAGAATTGTAGCAGGACTGCCTTCAACAAAAAAGCGGTTTTTCAATTGTTCTATGTTGTCTTTGGTGAGTTCGAGTATGGTATTGTCCATTAACTCGACAGAGCCGGGATTATATTTTAATGCTATAAGATTACCTTTCAGAGCATGTTCAAGAGTTTCGGTATGTATGCAGACCAGTGCTTTTTCTTTTGGAGGAAGTTCAACCAAGTTTAGTTTGATTTCAGTTGTAAATGCAAGCGTTCCTTCTGACCCTGCAAGTAATTTACAGAAATTGAATGGTTCTTCAGTTTCAGAAAACACATCGGTTTCAAGTAATATGTCTATTGCATATCCTGTATTTCTTCTTTTTATAGAAAAATCGGGATATTGTGAGCGTATTTCTTTTTGATTTTCTTCTGAGGATAATATGTCATTAATTTGTCTGTAAATTTTATTTTCAAGATTTTCACCAAGGCATTTTTCCTTGAACTCTACCTTTGATAATGTTTTAAAAATAACATCTGATCCATCTGATAAAATAACTTTTAATTCCTTTGTATGATCTCTTGTGCTCCCATAAATCAGAGAATGTGCACCGCATGAATTGTTTCCAACCATTCCGGCAATCATACATCTTGAAGATGTAGAAGTTTCTGGTCCGAAAAACAGATCGTATTCAGCCAGATACATATTTAGTTCATCCAGAACAACACCCGGTTGAACGCGTACCCATTTTTCCTCCTCATTCAGTTCAATAATCCGTGTAAAATATTTTGAAACATCGACAATAATACCTCCACCCACAACCTGACCGGCAAGGGAAGTTCCGGCAGTACGGGGAATGACAGAAATTTTGTTTATAGTAGCAAATTCAATGATTTTCTTAATGTCATTTTCATTTTTCGGGCAAATAACTGCCAGTGGTATTTCGCGGTATGCACTTGCATCAGTAGCATATATGAGACGGGAAGTTTTGTCTGTAAAAACATCCCCTTCTATGCTTTCTGAAAATTGATGAATTTTATCTGTAAACTCTGCCATATTTTTTATTCAATCTGCAAAATTAGTTTTTAAACGAATAGTGAAATAGATCGGGGATAATTATTTTTCAATTAATCGAAATTATCGATAAAAAAATTATAAACTTTTTGTAATAAGTGAATAATGAAAGTTAATTCCTGTTGTGATTATATCATCAGGGAAATCATAATTCTGACTGTGAAGAGGTGGTGATTCAATTCCTGAACCAATACCAAACATTGCACCTTTGTACACCTGAGTATAGAAACCAAAATCTTCTGACCACCTGAAAGGTTTTTCAAGATAATCTGAAAACAAATTATTTTCCTTAATTGCTTCAGCGATAAAATCATTACACTCAGAAATATTTAATATTGCAGGAAATTCTTCTGTCCATTCAATACTGAAATTTAATTTATGTTTTTCTGCAATTTTCTTAACAATATTTTCTGCATTAAGAGTTAATTTATCAAATTTATCTTTGGCGGATGAGCGGAGAGTAGCCATTAATAATCCGTTTCCCGGTGAAGTTCCAAAAGCTTTTTCTCCTAGTTTTGCATGAATAATTGTTGTGAATGTTCCTTTTGCAATTGAGTCAGGAGATGATAAACCCGAAAAATTATTTATTAATTCAGCTATAGCAAGGGCAGGAGAGAGGCCTTTTTCCGGTTCAGAGGCATGGGCAGTTTCTCCTGAAAGATTCACAATCATACCTATAGAAGCAGAGGAAAAATAATTATTTGCCATAAATATCTTATTTTTTTCAAAACCCGGTAAATTGTGAAATCCATAAATGTAATCAGGTTCAATTTCAAGAAATTTCTTATCTGAAAGGATCATTTTTGCTCCTTGCCCTGTCTCCTCAGAAGGTTGAAACAATAATACCACTTTCCCTTTTTTTGGCTTTTTTTCGTTAAATAGTTTTGATAATCCTGCGACAATAGTCATATGCCCGTCGTGACCACAGGAATGTGCAACATTTTCTTTGATTGAAATATAGTCAAATGAGTTAATTTCTTTAATAGGCAAAGCGTCAAGATCACAACGAATTACAACAGTATTTCCTTTATCAGATCCGTTATAAATTACTGCTGCGCCGGTTTTTCCCAATTCAGTAATAATTTTATCAGGATGGTAAGGTCTTATAAAATCAATAATTCTTTTTATTGTTTCGTTTTCGTTTCCTGACAATTCAGGGTTTTTGTGCAGTTGTTTTCTTAAATTTATCAGTTTTAGAAGATATTCTTTTTCGATCATCATTTATTGCAGTATTGAACAAAAATAATTCTTATTATTATGAAATGTATATAAAAGCAGGATAAATATATAAAACAATCTATGCTTTTAATTCTAATATTTTTGAATAGTGCCAATCGGATCAAGCGTTATAGGAGAATTGATTTCAAAAAATGAACAATGTTTGGGAATATTTATTCTTTCATCTTTAAAGGCACAACCTTTGGCTTCACAGGTAATTTTATATTCTCTTCCATGTCTTAGAATTAACGTATATTTTCCTGTTTTTTTGTTAGGTTTGTAAATGCCCATAAGTTCCCCTGTTTCAAAATCAGTAATTGATATGGAAATATCTTTAGGAATTTCGTCAGAACCGGCAATTCTAACATATCCTCGGATAACAACGGATGATCTTTCGGGAAGTGATAACAGATCCATCATATATATATCGCGACCACCAAAACCATCTTTTTTCATAGTGGAATAATAAGCCCTCTTTCCATCAGCTGATAAAACATAAAATATATCATCATCAGTAGTATTTATCGGTGAACCAAGATTCACAGGCTCAGACCATGAACCATCGCTTTGAAGTTCAGAAAAAAATAGGTCAAAACCGCCCATAGATTTATGCCCTTTGGATGAAAAGAAGAGGGAGGTTCCATCAGGATGAATAAAAACACCATCTTCATCATAAGGCGTATTTATAACTTCTCCAATGTTTTGAGCCAATCCCCATATTCCATTCGGTAACATTTTTACAATATAAATATCTGAACCTCCAAACCCACCTTTTCTGTCGCTTACAAATACAAGGGTCCTTTTATCTGCCGATACACTTACATGAGTTTCATTTGATGATGAGTTAATATTTGATCCCAGTTTTTCAGGCTTTGACCAGACATCATTGGTGTCAATTGTACTGACATAAATATTGCCAATTCCGAAGTCATCTTTGTAGATATAAAGTTCTGTTCCATCAGCAGACAATGCTATTGTTGCTTCATGCCCGTCAGTATTGATATTTTCGCTGATATTTTTGGGAGCAGTCCAATTTTCATCAATTTTTTCGCTGATATAAATGTCCTCAAAATATCTGCCATCGTCAGTTTTCAAACCACCTGTACTTCCTTCTCTTCGGGAGGTAAAAATCATAATAGATTCATCAGTATTCAATACGGGAGTATGCTCATCGTATCTTGAATTAATAAGTTTTCCCTGATTTGTAATTTTAATTTGAGCGGAATCTTTAATCAAATCAAGTGCATTTTTACACCAGTTAATATGCAGTTCAGTCAAATCTTTCTCCTTGGTTTGCTCCGATGTCAGTAAATTCAGGTATTGATTAAATGACTCAATCGCTTTATTAAATTCGTATGTATAATGATAGGCTTGTCCAAGATAAAAATATGATATTACAGGAGCTTTTTCCTGTTTTAAGTTTCCTTCCTTATAGTCTTTTATGGTGTTTGTAACTGCTCTTTCCAAAAAACTAATTGATTTATCTTTTTCTAACGAACTTTTTAAAAAGCACAAACCCACGAGATAATTAATATTTGCATTATCAGGTTCAGTAAGTAAAATGCTTGTGAGAGGTTTAATAGCTTCGTTGTAATTTTTGAAAAACAGGAATTTTTTTGCATCAGTATAATCTTTCTTAGAATTTGTTTGTGAATATGATGCAAGGGCAAAAATTAGAAAATAAGCAATTAAAAATATCCTTCTGTTATATCTCATAAAATCCTATGTTTTGAAAAGATAAAAGTAAAAAAAAACATGATAACAAAAAAAGATTTTCTGAGAATGGAATTATATCATGCGGTATCTGTGTTAATTTTAAGCATTTGCATTTAAATAGTTTACTGAATTATTCATTAATGAAATATTATAAGTTTTGAAAACGTACTGGTATTTTTAGCCATCCTCAATTAGTGATATCCTCAATTGTGTTCCATCAAAAACCTTCGTCTTCGTTTCGTCGCCAAAAGACTTTTCGGCTTCCAATAAACTTATTACGGCGACGACTTTTCAGGTTTATATTGCTTTTTACAAATATTTCACTCTCACTTATTCAGTTAGGCAAGCCGCTGGAGCTTAAAAAAACTTTTTTATTGGTTACTGAGTGTTGGATATTGGATGTTTGATTTTTTTAAAGATTCAAGATTCAAATCTCAAATTCCAAGACCCAAGAACTAGAAGAAATTACTTGCTTTTACATTATGACGTTACGTCTTTTTCGTCGCCAATAACTGCATTACAATTTGAGTACTTCCTGCGGCGACGATTCTGCTTTTGGACTATCTTTTTACCAACAATGCAGGCTAGAGTTGAAAAATAAAAAATTAATATGTTTTGAAAATTATTTTTAATGATATTTATATCATGGAAAACATATATTTTTGATCCGATAGCATTCGGATTAAAATTGTTAAACTTACTTCTTATGGGAAAAACATTTGTGGAAAAAATATTTAAAGCAGAAACAGGTGCTATTGTATTCAGTAAACCTGACCTTGTTCTTACACACGATAATACTGCAAGTATTAAAAAAACCTGGGAGAAAATGGGTGGAAGCAAACTTTTTGACCCTGACCAGTTGCTGATCACTCTTGATCATAATGCACCTCCCACAGAATCAAAACTTGCCAATGATTATAATACAATCAGACTGTTTGCAAAAGAACAGGGCGTTAAAAAGTTTCATGATGCCGGTGATGGTATCTGTCATCAGATTATGTCATACTATGCCCGCCCGGGAATGATCGTTGTGGGTAGCGATAGTCATACATGCACAGCAGGAGCAATGAATGCAATGGCAGCAGGAATTGACCGTACGGAATCTGCAGGATTATGGAAAAAAGGTGAAACCTGGTTTCGTGTTCCTGAATCGATGAAAATTACACTTAAAGGTAAATTGCAGTCAGGAGTTTATGCAAAAGATATCAGTCTGTGGATAATCGGGAAAATCGGAACCGATGGAGCCAATTATATGTCAATCGAATATCATGGCGAAGGAGTTAAAACTTTGTCCATCTCTGAAAGAATGACGATTGCAAACCTTGCATCAGAAATGGGAGCGAAAAATGCTGTTTTCCCTGCCGATGAAGTTCTTGCAAAACATCTTGGTGTAAATAAGATTGACGGCGTCTGGGCTGACCCGGATGCAAAATATTTTTCAGAAATTGAAATTAATCTGTCTGAAATATTCCCTCTGGTTGCTGCTCCTCATAGTCCTGAGAATGTGAAAGCTGTTTCTGAAGTTCAGGGAACGGTTTTACATCAGGGAGTTATAGGTACATGTACAAATGGTCGCCTTGACGATTTACGTATTGCATCTGAAATTCTTAAAGGTAAAAAAGTCGCTGACGGATTTCAACTGCTTGTTATTCCCGCATCAAAAGAGATTTATATGCAGGCAATTAAAGAAGGAATTATAACCAACCTGATGGAATCCGGAGCAACCATTCTTGCTAGTTCATGCGGTCCATGTCTGGGAACAGGACAGGGAATACCTGCTGATGGTTTTAATGTTATTTCTACTGCAAACAGGAATTTTCTGGGCAGAATGGGAAACAAAAATTCCAGCGTGTATTTAGCTTCACCGGCTTGTGTGGCATACTCTGCAATGACCGGAGTTATAACCGATCCGAGAGGGAAAAAATATAATGATGTGTTTAAATCAGATATTCCGAAAGCCAATACCGTATCTATCCCGAAAGGTGAAAACAGAAAATCAGGAATTGTATGGAATTATACAGATGCTGATAATCTGAATACAGATCAGATGTTTGCCGGTAACCTGACATACACAGTAAACAGCAGTGATGCAGCGGCTATCATGCCACATCTGTTCAAAGGATTTGATGAAAGCTTTTCTGAAAACATAAAAGCCGGTGATATTGTGATAGCCGGAGATAATTTCGGTTGCGGAAGTTCAAGAGAGCATCCTGCAGTTGGATTGGCATTTGCCGGAGTTAAAGCTGTTATAGTAAAATCTGTAAACAGGATTTTCTACCGTTCAGCCATCAATCAGGGTTTGCTTCTGATTGTAAACAAGGAAATAGTTGAAAACTATCATTCCGGTGATTCTGTTGAAGTGGATTTTGCCGGCGGAATTATAAAAATCAACGGAAAAGCATTTCATTTTGCACCACTGCCTGATAAACTCATGGGAATTATTGAGAAAAAAGGACTTGTAAACTGGATGAAAGCTCAGTAGGAAAGTTGGAAGTTAGAAGTTGGAAGTCGGAAGACCGAAGTCAGAAGCATATTGTCTCTGGAGACGACATGCTTCTGACTTTGGTCTTCTAACTCCCGGCTTTCAACTTCTACTTAAAAATATATCCAAGAGTCATTCCATAAGTCATAGTTAAAGGAAATGTGTTTCCAAAATACACGTGGGAGTAATAATTTGTCGGATTACTGCCAAGATGCTGGTCATTGTAGTTTGAATTGGTTGCATAACTGTTTCCGAAACCATAACCAATTCCAAAATAACCATCGAGTGTAAACATGTTTCCCAGTATATATTGTTTGCCATAAATAAGATTTACAGCTCCTCCAAAAGAAACAATATCTGTTTTATCTGAAATGGCAGAATATGTTGTGGAATTGTAATAGATAAAACTCATGTCATTTTTACGATAAGATGATAAATCAATTTCTATCTTGACATAACTTCCTCTAAGAGGATGAGCATATTGCATTCCTTCAATGTAAAAATCATTTCCAAGTAAAAATTTACCTCCGACTTTAAAATAGCCTCCGAAAACATCATAACTATATTGGGTGTTATTTATACCCAGACCTATGATTCCGATTTTGGTTTCCAGATTTGTTCCGACTTTTAATACTCGCTCATATCCAAATCCAAGATGATTGGCTAAAGGAGAAAAGAATTCAAATTTCACTACCTGCTTTTTATCTAAAATTTCATATTCCTGATTTACATCCATTTCATCAGGTAGCAGAATAACTTCTTCTCCGTTTTCATAAATAATTTTTCTGACATCTCTTTTTCTGATAGTAACAATAGGCCCATCAGGAACATTTGTCATTTTATACTTAATTGTATTTATTTCAATTTCAGTAATTTTACATTTTATTTCTTCGTTATTTTTTTTAATGATGACATCCTGAGAGAAGGAAATCAAAGAAATAAACAGAAAAACAAGTAGCGAAAACAGAAATGTATGAAACGTTTTCATGATATGAATTTTTTAACAAATATAGTACAATTAAATAGGATTGTCAAATTTATTTATCGGTCATAGGTTTACCTGACCAATTGAGAAGGGAATCAAAATGAATTTTCATTAGGTACATGAATATTTTTGAAAATTTATATAACAGAAAAGTGAAACAAAATTAGAAGTACGATTAGAAAATGAGACTGTATGGTTTACACAAAAGTTAATGGCAGAACAATTTTAAACTACTATTTCGAATATAAATATGCATATGAAAAATATTTTTGATGAAAGTGAATTAGATACCAATTCAACTTTTAGGATTTCTTAATAGTTCGTTTAGAAGTTAGTCGGATGTAAATCGAAATATTGAATACTATAATCTGGATGCAATTACCTCAGTTGGTTATTGTATAAAAAGCTCTCTTGCAAGAAATCCCATGTGACAAGCTTTATATAATTTCCATAATGTTTTCCCTCATTTTGATTGCTTTATATTTTTTTTTATTTTTGAAGAAATATCGAGTAGAATACTGTGCAACTTTTTTATAAAAACCTATACAACACAACAGTTTTTTATTAGATTGTTAGAATGAAGTTGTGAATATAAATAAGAAAGGCACAATGTGAAAATAGTCTATAAAATAAAACAACATGGCAAAAAAGAAAAAACAAGAATTTGAAAAACCAATGACACGAGAAATGGTTCAAATGGCAAATGCAAAATTGACTGAATACATTCAAAGTCTGAATTTTGGAAGCATAGAAGAACTTAATGAATTCCTTCAAAAAAATGTTAATGGAAAACGAATAGACGAAGTTGTACCACTTAAAAAAGGCAAGAAATCAAATATTGAAAAGTCGGAAGATTTGATGTACGAAGCATACGATAGTAATCCAATTGAAGGTTTGAAATTGGTTAAGGAAGCAATAAAATTGAATCCAAAGAATGTAAGAGCCTTAACTTATCTTGCAGACAATGAGAATAATCTAGAATCATCATTTAAATTGTATAAGCAAGCCGTTGAAATTGGAGCG
>JBDRPR010000033.1:0-2815 GCA_043826845.1 Bacteroidota bacterium | reverse complement strand
GGATCCTGCTTTGTTAGAAATTTTTTCTGAAAGTTAAACTCAATTTTCAATCGGTTTGGCTTGATAGTCTCAATACTTAAATATTTTGAGAAAGAAACTCCACCGGCTTCAACCAGAACCTGATAACTGCCAGTAGGGGCATCAGCATCGGTTTTAAATTTGAAAGAGTAAAAACCTATGGCATTTTTTTGCTGAACTATTCTGTTTACCAATTGATAATCAGGACTTCTAAGTTCAAAAACTACCGGATATTTTTCCGGAAGGACTTTGTCATAATCCTCCAGAATAAACGTAACATATATAGAATCACCTGGTCGCCAAACTCCTCTTTCTCCATAAATAAAACCTTTTACTCCTTTATAAACCGAAACACCTGAAACATCAAACATACTTAATGATAATGACCCGCCATCCTGAAGCTTTAAATATCCCCTTTCTTTTCCGTTTTTTGCAATAATAAAGAACGGATCTTCAAGAGCAGAGAATGCTGCAATACCCTGATTGTCTGTTTTTACCATCATTAAAAGTTGCTGAGAATAATCATAAACCCCAATTTCTACGTTCGCAATCGGTTGGGTAGTACGAAGATCTGTGACAATAACATTCATTGTTCCATTGTTTCCCTGTTTTGCAATCAATCCCATATTTGACGCAATAATGTTTTTGGACACTGAACGACGGGTCCCATAATAAGAACCACTACATGGATTATCTCGGTCTTCGTATGAATAATCATCATAGTAATAATCATCATAGTAATCCCAATACGAATATTCATCATAATCACTTAGGGCACTCCAACCGGATTCAATATCTTTTTCTTCCTCTTCAGTTTGTTCCTCATCAATGCATGGATAAACAGAATGTTGCTTTCTGAAATTTAATGTAATACGATATATTGCGCCAGGTTCAGTATTTATAAGTTCATTTAAATCAAGATAATACCTGTTCCATTTACCAAAATCAACTACGTTTGACTGATCAAGTGGAATAGTTTTTTGCAAAACAGATTTACCGACTCTTCGTAACTGATTATCTCCATCATAATCATTAACCTGAAAAAACTGCGTGATATTATTTTCATAAATTCTGACAATTCTTACATCTACAGCATTAATATTTACTGCTTCAAATGGAACAATCAAACCTTTTTCAGAGCTGGGTAGAATAACTCCTTCTCCAACAAACCGCACTGCAGGCTTTATTTCTTCAAAAAACAAGCTGATTTTACTTTCATTTTTCAATTGATAACCAAGTATATTTTTCACACTCTTATCAATTGTTAGTGTATAATCTCCATCCAGTCTTTCGCCAGGATATACCCTTATGACATTATCTTCAATAATAAATTTTGTGTTAGTGGATGGAGTAAAATATATAAGCCCTTCCAGATATTGATCTTCAAGTAATGGATCAGAAAACTGTAACTGAATATATTGTTCAGGTTGATGAACAATGATATTCGACATGTATTTATAGTCCCTGATTGAAGGAATTTCAAGACGCAACTCACCTTCAGTTTCAGAATTAATTGATTTTCCGTCCCATCCTATTACGACTTCTGATGCTTTTTCACCTCTGACTATGCTATCAATTTCAAAATAAAAAGATCTTCCTTCAGCAGATTCCCTCCAGTTTATTTTCAACTTTTTTCCTTCCTGCGTTGCAGATAAAAGTTCATGAATATTCTCAGAGCTTTCTTCATCGGCTGTCATAATCTGACCAATAGCCTTCTGCCAACGTAATGTTTTTTTATCAATTGTTTTCTGTTCCTCTATTTTAACTTCAAAATTTTGTTTAATCGTACGGAAATTAAAACAAAATTTACTTAATTCTTCTGGAATATCTTTGCTCAATTCATCTAACCGGAATTCAGCATTATATTCAGTATTTGACTCAAGGTCTTTATCAGGCTTAAATTCAACAGTCTGATTATCTGCCCATATCACTTCTCCATCGACAGATGGACTTATCTTGAATAAAGAATTATTATCAACTTTTTCAAAATCTATCTGTTGTGCTAATTCATCAGATATCTTTATTTTGATAGTTGATTTTTTAGAAACCACACCTGAAGTATAAGCGGTAACATATTTATAAAATTCCGGATTATCCGAATTTATCTCTTTTTTTCCTTTTCCTAAAATTATTCCCAAAACAATCGTAGTTAAAAGAACTGCAATAATTACAATAAATAAAATTTTTCTGTTTTTCATATTTAACTATATATTAAGGTTTAATTATAAATAGTTCATTAATTTGAAATCTGTACAAAGTAATTATTTTTTTTCAGAAAAAAATTAAATTATCGTTTTTTATTATTTAACGTGAGTTCGATACAAAATTATTCGCTTTTCTTTATTTATAACTGATGTTACGCAAAATAACATATTTACATTTTTTAAGATTCCTCATTTCACTACGTTTCATTCGGAATGACATGGCCTGTGGTGCATGTTAGAGGTAGAGGGTGGGCGTCTATGATCGTTGTTCTCAATTTAAATTATTTATTTGGACGCCCACCCTCTCCCTCCTGTAAAAGACATGCAATGTCATTCCGACAAAGTGAGGAATCTTCTTTATATTGCTTTTGCGTAACATCAGTTTATAATTCTTTCCTTACTTTCTTTTTCCGCTAAAGAGTCCTAATTGCTATCCTTTTGCCCTTATCAGGTTCAGAACTCCTGACCTCTCGCAAAATGAAACACATTGATTTTGTCATAAAATTTGCATAAAAGGCAAATTTTCCGCCAAAATCATTTTGGGGTTTCTCATAACCCCGTGCTGCATTCGTTTCACTCATTTGCACGGGGGT
>JBDRPR010000032.1:0-3940 GCA_043826845.1 Bacteroidota bacterium | reverse complement strand
TACAACAATATGTTTATGAGAAACCAATTGTCTGGCAGCGCTACGGGAAGGTGCAATGCCCATACGGAATACAACATTATCCAATCTTGATTCGAGTAGTTGCAATAACACTTCGCCTGTAACACCTTTACTCCTTGATGCTTTCTCAAAAAGGTTTCTAAATTGTTTTTCTAAAATACCATAAGTATATTTTGCTTTCTGTTTTTCTTTAAGTTGAACACCATAAACAGAAAGTTTTTTTCTTTTTCTATTCAAACCATGCATTCCCGGAGGGTAATTCTTTTTATCGAAAGTGCGATCTGGTCCATAAATAGGATCTCCAAATATTCTTGCAATTTTTGTTTTTGGTCCTGTATATCTAGCCATTTATTTAATTATTTTAATTCAACATTTTTATTAAACTCTTCTTCTTTTGGGAGGTCTGCAACCATTATGAGGAAGTGGCGTAATATCCTGAATTTCTAATACTTCAATTCCAACCCCACTTATCGATCGTATTGCTGATTCCCTTCCTGCACCTGGTCCCTTCACGAAAACTTTTGCTTTGCGTAAACCCAAATCAAATGCTACCTTACCGCAATCCTCAGCTGCAACCTGAGCAGCATAGGGTGTGTTTTTCTTAGAGCCTCTAAACCCTTTTTTTCCAGCAGATGACCAACTAATTGTTTCACCATCATTATTTGTAATAGAAATAATAATATTATTAAATGATGAATGTACATGAACCTGCCCAATTGGTTCAACTCTAACAATTTTTTTTCGGGCACTTTTTGTTTTTTTAGCCATAATCTCAACTATTTTTTAGTAGCTTTCTTTTTATTCGCGATGGTTCTTTTTTTGCCTCTTCTAGTTCGTGCATTATTTTTGGTTGATTGACCTCTAACGGGTAACCCAATTCTATGCCTGATTCCCCTATAACATCCAATATCCATCAATCGCTTTATATTCAATTGGGTTTCAGACCTTAATTCTCCCTCAATTTTATACTTTTCGATTATAATGTTTCGAATAGTTGTCAAATGATCATCAGACCATTCTCCAACTTTTATATTAGGATCAATTTCTGCTTCTTCCAAAATGCTTACTGCAGTACTGCGACCTATTCCGAAGATGTAAGTCAGTCCTATTTCGCCTCTTTTTTTATCAGGTATATCTACTCCTGCTATTCTAGCCATATTAAATTATTTTTTACAATTATTAGCCTTGTCTTTGTTTAAATTTCGGATTTTTTTTATTTATCACATACAAACGACCTTTTCGTCTGACGATTTTACAATCTGCGCTACGCTTTTTTACCGATGCTCTTATTTTCATTTTCTGAATTATTTATATCTAAATGTTATTCTTCCTTTTGTTAGATCATAAGGTGACATTTCAATCTTCACTTTATCTCCAGGTAATATTTTTATGTAATGCATCCGCATTTTACCTGATATATGGGCAGTAATAATATGCCCGTTTTCAAGTTCGACACGAAACATTGCATTTGATAATGCCTCGATAATTGTACCATCTTGCTCTATTGAAGATTGTTTTGCCATTAATATTATGTTTCTTCTAAAAATTTATTTTTCTATATAATCAAATGTAGATAATATATCCACTTTATTTTCTTTTACTGCAACTGTATGTTCAAAATGTGCTGATGGTAACCCATCACGGGTTTTAATAGTCCAACCATCTGACATTTGAGCTACTTCTTTATTCCCCAAATTAATCATTGGTTCAATTGCAATAACCAAACCTGCATTAATTTTCACTCCTTTTCCCCTTTTTCCATAATTTGGGACCTGTGGTTCCTCGTGCAGATTTCTTCCAACTCCATGACCGACAAGTTCCCTGACGACTGAATACCCATTTATCTCAGCATGATTCTGAATTTCATAACCTATGTCGCCTATTCTGTTTCCAACCACAGCTTTCTGAATTCCTTTATAAAGAGCTTCTTTTGTAATTTCAAGTAATCTTTTTACTTTAGCATTTACTTCACCAATACAAAAAGTATAAGCTGAATCTCCATAGAAATCATTCAATTTTACTCCACAATCAACTGAGACGATATCTCCATCTTTTATTTCATAATCAGATGGAATTCCATGCACTACATTATCATTAACTGAAATGCACAGAGTATTTGGGTAACCCCTGTAACCTAAAAATCCGGGTTCTGCATTATGATCTCTTATAAATGTCTCGGCAACTTTATCAATTTTAATTGTTTTAGTACCTGGAACCATCCATTTTGAAACCTCACCCAAAGTTTTACTCACTAAAAGATTACTTTGTCTGATTAATTCAATATCCTCGTTGTTTTTTAAAAATATCATCAAAGAACGTTTTACATTGTTGCTGCTCCACCACCAGACCTTCCTTTTATTCTGCCTGTTTTCATTAATCCATCATAATGTCTCATCAACAAGTGACTCTCTATTTGCTGCAAAGTATCTAAAACCACGCCTACCAGAATTAACAGAGATGTACCTCCATAAAAAGCTGCAAATTGATTGTTTATTCCAATAAGCATAGCAAATGCAGGCAAGATTGCAATGAGTGCCAGAAACATAGATCCTGGCAAAGTAATCCTGGACATGATAGAATCTAAAAATTCTACTGTTTTACGTCCAGGTTTGACGCCAGGTATAAAACCTCCGTTTCGTGTCATATCCTCAGCGATTTGCTGGGGATTAATTGTCATTGCAGTTGAGAAATATGTAAATAAATTAATCATCATTGCAAAAGTGAAATTATACCAAAATCCACCATAACTAAAAGCTGATGCAAGACCACTTGTAGAATCAAATCTAGAAAAGAACATCATCGGGATCATCATTATTGCTTGAGCAAAAATTATAGGCATAACGCCTGCTGCATTAACTTTTAATGGGATATATTGACGAACTCCGCCATATTGCTTATTTCCAACAATTCTTTTTGCATACTGAACCGGAATTCTGCGAGTACCTTGGACAAGCAGGATTGAAAATATAATAACTATTAATAGGATGACAATTTCCATAATAAACAGTACAAGACCACCACCTTGCTCTTCAATTCTTGTGAAAAATTCTGCTGCCAAAGCGAATGGTAATCTGGCAATAATACCTATCATAATAATCAGGGAAATTCCGTTTCCTATACCCTTATCAGTAATTCTTTCACCCAGCCACATAACAAACATAGTACCTGAAACAAGAATAATAACTGATGAAATCCAAAAGAACGTGCCACTTAATGCAAAAGCCTCAGGAGGAAGCTGATAGTGCAAATTAGTCAAATAACTTGGTGCTTGTAATGTTGTAATAATAACAGTAAGGTATCTTGTAATCTGATTAATTTTTTTCCTTCCACTCTCACCCTCTTTTTGAAGTCTTTGAAAATATGGAATTGCCATTCCTAATAATTGAACAACTATGGATGCTGATATATAAGGCATAATCCCCAAAGCAAAAATTGATGCATTGGAAAAAGCACCACCTGTAAACATATCCAGAATATCCATTATTCCACCTGCAGAAGCATTTCCTGAATTTTTTGCAAGAACAACGGGGTCTATTCCAGGAATAACAACAAATGAACCCAATCTGTATATTAAAAGAAGGCCAAGAGTAGTTAAAATTCTGGCTCTTAAATCTTCAATTTTTAAAATATTCCGTATTGTGTCTATAAATCTCCTCATTAATAATATTTTACAAGGTTACTACAGTGCCTCCCAATGAATTAATTGTTTCAACTGCTTTTTTAGAAAATGCATGTGCATGAACTTCAAGTTTTAGTGTAAGTTCTCCATTCCCTAATATCTTTACCAGATCGTTTTTCGAAATCATTCCATTTGAATGAAGCAGTGTAATATCAATCTTATCAGTTTTCAACTTATTGGCTAAATATTCCAAATCTTTTAAATTAATAGCTTTATATTCAACTCTGTTTATATTTTTAAAAC
>JBDRPR010000031.1:0-15068 GCA_043826845.1 Bacteroidota bacterium | reverse complement strand
CAATTGGCATTTTATCTCCTTTATATTCTGTCATTTCGCCGTCTCTAATCAAATACATTGGATTATTTGCACCTGAAAATTGCAATAATTTATTTTCTAAATTTATGCTTATCAATGCCATATCCATTCCATCTTTCTGCTCACCAGTTTCTCCTTTTTGTTTCATAACATTAATAATTTCTTTTCGGAGCCTTCGTAATATTACACCGGGATGAGTAACATATTCTTTAACAATAATCTCTCTCATAAATGAAATTCCAAGCATAGACATAAAACCTCCAGGAACTCCATGTCCTGTGCAATCTGCAGCAGTTATCAGTAGGTGCCCCTCGACTTCGCGCCACCAGTAAAAATCACCACTGACTTTATCTCTGGGTTTAAACAGAATGAAATAATCCGGTAAGTAGTTATCTAATATTGATACATCTGAAAGTATGGAGCTTTGTATCCTTTTTGCATAATCAATGCTTTGGGAAATTTCATGATGAATAATTTCAATCTGTTCTTTCTGGTTTGTGACCAGGTCACGTTGAGCCTCAATCTCATCACGTTGGGTAGTAACTTCTTCTAAGAGCTGACTTAATTCCTCATTTTTCTCTTCAATTTCTTTCTTCTGATAAGAGATTTCCTGAGTTCTTTCAATAACAATATTTTCCAGATTTTTATTGATATACGTGAGTTCCTCAGTCAATTCTTCAGTTTTAGCGAATGATTTTGTAAACCTTGATGATAAAATATAGGTTTGCAGAAATAAAAACAGAAACATTGCTAAGGGTAAAAGATCAGTAGTCAAGATAATACGCATACCATAGAGAGAATCATTAATTACTGCCAGAAAAACAATTAATAATCCCAGTATAAAGATTCCTGCTCCTTCTCTTTTATTAATTTTTGCCCGTATTATTACATAAATTATATACATTGTTACAAATATCCCGAAATATCGAAAGTATGAAAAAAGAAAAGAGTTCAGATTAGTGCTGAGAATTATCATTGCCAGAGAAAACAAAATACTTGTTGCGAGAATTATTTTTAAAATAAAGCGTGAGAATTCATTCTTAAAAATGTGATAGATATAAACAGACATTGCCAAAAGAGCTAAATATATAAGAATGTGTTTGATTTTGTAATCAATAACAAAACCTGTAAACGGGAAAAAATTAAAATAAAGATCGCTCAGGCACAGGGTGTATGTAGCAATGCAAAAGCATAATATAGAAAAAAACAGTGGTGATTTTTCTTTCTTTCTTAGCAAAAACAAAATAAAGTAATAAAGAATCATTAAAAAAATGCTACCTATTATAAAAAATATCTTTACATTTTTAATTGTTTTCGATTTGCTGATATCATTTGCATGTCCCAGTTCTATTTCATAATAAATGCCTCCTTTATTAAGATGATAGTTAGACACATGTATAATTAAATCCAAAGTATCAGAGCTTATAGCAAATGCATCAAAGCATATATCGAGGCTGGCTTCAGAACTGTCTTTATTTTCCCCTGTTTTACCACCGAAACCTACTTTTTTGCCGTTAACATATATTTCAGAGGAGTTAGGAATATAACGAGTATTAAAAATAAATAATTCATTACGATGATTGTCTCCAATTATAATTTGAAGATAATAAGTGCCATATCCCTTGGCATCAAGGATTTCATTATTAAATGCCTGTCCTTTCCAGTTTTTTGGAACATCAAGAAAAGAATAATTTTTATCATTTTTTATTTGTTCGGGATTTAAGAATTTATTGCTATAAAATTTCCATTTCCCTTGAAGTTTGATATTCCCTTGCTCTTCAAAATCATAATCAGATAGATTTATTATGCCATTTATAACAACAGGAATGCTGTTATTTGCTTTAATTTTACCTGTAACCAATAGGAGAATTCCTATTATTGTGAGACTAAAACAAAGTCTGTTTATCATATAATAAATTATTATTCTAATAATAATATCTGTAATTTAGGCTTATTTCAAAAAACAATGCATCATCTATATCATTGTTCAGCTGAGTTCTATTATCATTGAATTCATATACAGAAAAAGTAAATGGAACTGTATCATCTTTCCCATACATATCTAATGATCGCATAATAGAGTATCCTCCTTTTGTTCTCAAAACCAGATTTTTAGTAATGCAAAGATCGAAGAATAATGAAAAATCAGCATAGGATTTCTGTATATAATTACTATAATATTTTTCGGACAATCTTATTGAAGTAGTAGATGATGAGAGATATATGCCTGTTTTAAATGTCTTTTTTGGATAGTACATTAAATATCCATATGACGGGAAATCAGCATAAAAAAACCAGGAATTGTTTATTCTCCATTTTGCATGTAATGCAGGGATAAGGAAATGTCCAAATAATTCTTTGCTATATAATAAGCCGAAGCCATATGTAAAATTCTCTGATGTTTTGAACTGCAAAATACCTGTGCAAGGAATCAAAAAATCATTTTTTTCAATATCTTTTAACTGGCTGGCAATTTTAGGATTTACAGCAAATCTCAGACTTGTTCTTTCATTGAAATTTTTTAACAGCCCTAACTGCAGGTATATTATGTACATATCCAAAGAACTGTTATCTTTTATGTTATAATGATTGAACGATAATTTGGTGGCAAAAACATCCTCATTTTTAAATACATGAGGATATTGAATATTAAAAAAATTATGAGAGAATTTAAAACTGCTGTCAGCATCCTCATATTTATTATCAGGGGTATAATTACTGCCTGCGCTAATCAAATCAATAAAATTTTGTGGAAATGCCTGAGAAATCAACAAAAGGTTTGCACAAATCAGTGTCAATATATAATGAAGATGTTTCTTTTTCATGATGTTTCTCTATATTTTTTTACTGTTGTCCTATAAACAAATAATTATTCCTCGTAGAAATTTCATTATACCAACGATTTAAAATGCTTTTCATACTTTATTCAGATAGCAATGATATTTTTTATTCAAACTTAAATAAATTTTATAAAATACTATGTAAATTTTTATAAATTTTTTATGAGGAAAAATAATGAGAATTTATTAAGTATCCTTGAAATTTCCCCGAAATTTAATATTTTTACAAAAAATACTTCTGATGCGAATTATTGCTATCTGTTTGTTATTGACATTCTGTTTCACCGGTTATAATCAAACACCGGAAAAAAACCATGAAAAATATCTGACTTACAGGGAAAGGTTAAAATATTTTCACAGTAACGGAACCGGTCCCGGAGAAAATCTGATTTCCAGTATTCAGGGAATGGGTTTAAACAAATCAAAAATTCTTAATTTCGGAGGAGACCAAACCATTGAGCTTTCGTGGTATATTGGAATGCTTGCAACAGAATATAAACTTCTTTCATTAAATAATCAGAACACCAAAAAGACATTGAAAGAATTGTATTATGCCTTAATGACTCTGAAGCGTCTTGATGAATGCGAAAATAAAGAGCCATGGAATTTACCTGAATCCAAATTTGATGGTTTTTTTATGCGGGCAGATATACCTGATAATGAATACACCACAAAACGTTCCAGTCATTTTAACATGAATCTTTTACCAACCGACACTTTCAAATCTGTTCCACCCGGTCATCCAATCTTCGTTGACAGAGTCAGATACAGTAATATTGAAATGAGTCAGGATCAGGTTATTCATATGCTTATGGCCTTAAGTCTTGTTGTAAAATGTTTTCCTGATACAACTTTGATTTTTGCAAAACTTGATAACAATATGCAGCAATTTAATTATCATCAATTTGCAGCAAATCAAATAAATAGAATTATTCGATATATAAATAATGATAATTTTCAGAACGGTCCAAAAAAATGGGTGATTTACAATCCGAAAGGAGAAAAAGTTCATTTGGGTTCTGATGCAAGTGTTTTTGCTTATGCTTTTGCTAAAACAGGTCAAAAACAAACTGGAAATGTTTATATGAAGGACTTAAAAGCAAAAATTTCGCGAAGAATTCTTTGGGAACTTGCAAAAATACCTACCCCAAACGAATGGAATGCATCGATGGCTTGCATACTGGCAGCATTAAGTGATTCATGGGCGTTTACAAACGGAACCGATAAATCAATTTACGGTTCTTCAGAAAAATACGACTGGGATACATATTATATGCTTTTATGGCAATTTATCAATAATAAAAAATCTAACTATACTGATTTGGATAAAATTATTTATCAATTAAATACTGCTCCCGAAAACGGGACATACTACTATGGACCCGACAGCGTTGAAGTTAAAAATTATGGACAGACAGGAAGTCCTTGTTGCGGGTGGGCTTCAAATAACCGGTTTAGAAATACTATTAAGGAAACTGCAGGCAGAATTTCTTTTATCGGTAATTACAACGGACTCGACTACATGCTTTTATATAACTTATACAGATTGAATTATTGTCCTGGAAATTATATAAAATCCGAATAAATTTGATTGCTCTGACTGAATCCTGATTATATTCATTTGGTTTTCCTGATTAATAAAATTTAATGTAAATTTGTACAATAATAACTAAAAGACATACATATGAAAACAATAGGAATATTAAATACAATTTTTGGCGGTTTGGGTGTTTTATCCAGCTTTGTCGGAATAATTGTTTTATTAATTCAACGCATTATTTATAAGGTAATTGAACAACCTTTAAGATTGGAAGATGATATGGCTGGTAATATAATCAATTCAATGGTTTCTATTAATGATTTTGGCCTTATTTTCACCCCTTTGGGGTTAATTGTTGCAATATTATTTCTTGTGGGTGGAATACGGATATTAAAAAAACAACTCAATGGGATAAATACAAGTATTATGGCTGCATACTTAGGTGTTATTTTATATGCAATTTATATTATCGCATTCAGAATTTTCTTTATAAATGATTTATTGGAATTGATGCCATTTATCAGCAAAGAATTTTTCGATCTGTTCTATATATTTGGAGCTATTATCGGTGGTGCATTTTATTGTGGATACCCTGTATTTCTACTTGTTTATCTTAAAAAAAGCCGTTATATGAAATATTATGAACAATAGTTACAAAGAAAAAACCGGTTCTTTACCCAATAATTTTATTGTTTTAGGCATTTTACTAATCCTGATATCAATCTCATTAGTGTGTATTTTCGGTCATCTATGGCAGATAATTTTATCAATTATACTTACACTAGCCGGCATTTTACTCCTAATGATAAAAACAGGATTTGTCGTCGATTTCAATTCCAAAAAAATAAGATACTATTGGGGATTTTTCGGTTTTATTTTCGGGAAATGGGACTCTCTGAAAGATGTTAAATATATATCGATTGTCAGGATAAAATTGAATGAGGCCTTTTCTGAAAAAGAATGTCAGATAACATTTATAGAATATAAATACCGTGTTAATTTTATCTTTGAAAATAAAAGACATAATCAGGTATTAAAAGACAATCTTCCTGTTGCTATGGAAAAAGCAATGATTATTGCAAAAGGATTAGGTCTTAAAATTTTCGATAATTCTGAAGGCAAGAAAGTCTGGATATCTCCCTGATGTTTTAGCATTTTAAATTATTACTTAATGAAAAGCTGCAGGTTGATCTGCTATCTTCAATCAAATTTTTCTACTATAATCAATCCGAAAAAAAAATTTACCCTGATATTAATCAGTTGGTGAATTATTATATTGATTGTATCTTTGCAAACTAATTTAAAAAATATGCAACAAACCGGCACATCATACTTTGCTCATGAAACTGCGGTAATTGACACTGATTGCAAGATAGGAAACGGAACAAAAATCTGGCATTTTTCACATATTATGTCAAATTGTGAAATTGGTGAAAATTGTAATATTGGACAAAATGTTGTAGTTTCTCCCGGTGTAATTCTGGGAAACAATGTAAAAGTTCAGAACAATGTATCACTTTACACGGGAGTAATTTGTGAAGACGATGTTTTTCTTGGACCATCCATGGTTTTCACTAATGTTATTAATCCCAGAAGTGCAATTATACGCAAAGATCAGTATATGAAAACCATTGTTGGAAAAGGAGCTTCAATTGGTGCAAATGCTACTATTGTATGTGGGAATAATATAGGAAATTATGCTTTTATCGGAGCAGGAGCAGTTGTCGTAAAAGAAGTAAAGCCATACTCTCTTGTCGTTGGAAATCCATCGAAGCATATTGGCTGGATGAGCGAATTCGGTCATCGTTTGTATTTCGACAATGAAGGTTGTGCTTATTGTCCTGAAAGTAAAGAAAAATATTTATTGTTAAACGAAATGGTAACAAAAGCATAACTATGACACATCATTCAAAAAATCACAATTTTGCCCTTATCGGTGCTGCCGGATATATAGCTGTCCGCCACCTTAAGGCAATAAAGGATACCGGAAGCAACCTCGTTGCAGCTCTTGACCCATTCGATAGCGTAGGCATACTTGATTCATATTTTCCCCATGCAGATTTTTTTACAGAATTCGAACGATTTGACCGTCATATTGACAAACTGAGAAAATCTGAAAACCATGTTGAATATGTTGGAATATGTTCTCCGAATTATCTGCACGATTCGCATATTCGTTTTGCATTGCGCAGCGGAGCAGATGCAATATGCGAAAAACCTCTTGTTTTAAATCCATGGAACATAGAAGCCTTAAAAGAAGTTGAAAAACGCAATAATAAAAAAGTTTATACAATTCTGCAGTTACGTCTTCATCCTTCTATCGTTGCACTGAAAGAAAAGATTGATAACACTCCTGCAGGAAAAATATTTGATATTGATCTCACCTATATCACATCAAGAGGAAGCTGGTACCAGTTTTCATGGAAGGGGGATCAACAGAAATCTGGAGGAATAGCAATTAATATCGGCGTTCATTTTTTTGATATGCTTACATGGATATTTGGCGGGGTTAAAAAAAATATTGTGCATTTGTACGAAAAAGATAAAGCGGCCGGATTTCTTGAATTGGAAAAAGCACGTATCCGATGGTTTTTAAGTATTGACAATAATGACATCCCTCAGGAAATTAAACAAAAAGGACAAAGAACATATCGTTCAATTCTTATTAACAATGAAGAAATAGAATTCAGCGAAGGTTTTACAGACTTACACACCCAAAGCTATCAGGGAGTTCTTGATGGAAAAGGATTCGGGATTGAAGATGCAAGCCTTTCTATAAATACCGTTTATAATATAAGAAATTCGAAAATAACCGGACTTACCGGAGATTATCATCCTTTTTGCAAAGCATAATAAAATAACAATAAAGTTTTAATAAAATGTATAATAAATTAGTTTCAAAGGAAAAGACTCTTGGAGTAATAGGTTTAGGATATGTCGGATTACCGATTGCATTGGAATTTGCAAAAAAGATTCATGTTATAGGTTTTGACATTAAATCTGACCGAGTTGAGATGATGAAAAATAAAATTGATCCGAGTTGCGAACTCAGTTCTGAAGATTTCACCAATTGCGATATCCATTTTACTGCCAATTCCGAAGATCTTAAAAAAGTAAATTTCTTTATAGTTGCCGTACCTACTCCAATTGATGATAGTAAAACCCCTGATCTTAAGCCTCTTTTAAGTGCTTGCCATTCTGTTGGGAAAGCATTAAAAAAAGGAGATTACGTGGTTTTTGAATCAACCGTGTATCCAGGATGTACCGAAGACGATTGTATTCCTATTCTTGAAGAAGAGTCAGGCTTAAAATTTATTACTGATTTTAAAGCAGGTTTTAGTCCCGAAAGGATAAATCCGGGAGATCGTGAGCATACGTTAACATCTATTATTAAGGTTGTTTCCGGATGCGATGATGAATCGCTGGAAAATGTGGCAAAAACATACGAGTTGGTTGTTAAAGCAGGAGTTCACAGAGCCAGTTCAATAAAAGTTGCCGAAGCTGCTAAAATTATCGAAAACACTCAGAGAGATGTCAATATTGCCTTGATGAATGAATTATCAATAATTTTCAACAAGCTTGGTATCAATACTTTTGAAGTACTTGAAGCAGCAGGGACAAAATGGAATTTTTTAAAATTTTCCCCTGGTTTAGTTGGAGGTCATTGCATTGGGGTTGATCCTTATTATCTGACTTATAAAGCAAAAAAATTAGGATATCATGCCCAGATTATCAATTCCGGTCGTTTCGTAAATGACTCTATGGGAGGATATGTTGCTAAACAAACTGTTAAAAGAATAATTGCAAAAGAAAAAAATATTCGAAATGCACGAATTTTGATCATGGGAGTGACTTTTAAAGAAAATGTTACCGATATAAGAAATTCAAAAGTAATTGATATTATTAAAGAACTGGATTCATATAAAACTGCTGTTGAAGTTATTGACCCTTTTGCCTCTCCTCAGGAAGTCAAAGAAGAATATGGAATAAATCTTACCGAAAAGCCAACAGGGAAATATGATGCAGTAATTATTGCTGTTAATCACAAGTCTTATACCAATCTTTCTGAGGAATATTTTGCCGAACTATGTGGCGATGAAGGTGTAATAATTGATATTAAAGGTATTTACAGAGGGAAAATTAAAAAACTGACTTATTGGAGTTTGTAATTTCAGACTAAAAATAATTCCCGTGACAATTTATACCCATCGTTTCTGAACCGGGGACTTTTGTTTGGTAGGGAACATAAGTTAAAAACTCTGAACCATTGCCCCCTAGTTTTCAAAGAAGGGGATTATTACAATTATATTGATAACATGTAAATAAAATAATTTTACAAATAAACAGTTCTGTTTTTGTGACCTTCGTATAAGCAATATTTTATTAATTTTACGCAATCAAAAAGTAAATAATGAGCAAAAGAATTCTTGTAACCGGAGGAACAGGCTATATTGGTTCACATGCAACTGTTGAATTATTACAGGCAGGATATGAAGTAGTGGTTGCCGATAGTCTGGTAAATTCTGACATCAGCGTTTTAGAGAGAATTGAAAAAATAACCGGTAAAAAGCCATATTTCGAAAAAATTGATCTTTGTGACCAACTGAAAACAAAAAATTTATTTGCCAGATATCCTGATCTTAATGCCGTTATGCATTTTGCAGCATTCAAGTCAGTAAATGAATCGATTGTAAATCCGCTTAAATATTATACAAACAATCTAAATTCTCTGATTAATGTGCTTGATAATATGGTGCAATACAATATTAATCATCTTGTTTTTTCATCATCCTGCACCGTTTATGGACAACCGGATAAGTTGCCGGTTGATGAAACCGCTCAGATTAAAAGACCAGGCAGTCCATACGGATATACAAAACAAATTTCCGAAAAAATTATTGTCGATCTGATAAATTCTAATAAAAAAATTAATGCAATATCTCTAAGGTATTTTAATCCGATCGGAGCACATGAGTCAGCACTGATAGGAGAATTACCTCAGGGGATTCCCGATAATCTTGTTCCTTTCATCACTCAGACTGCTGCAGGTATCAGAACACAATTAAAAGTTTTCGGAAATGATTATAACACTCCTGACGGATCCTGTATCAGAGATTATATAAATGTTGTTGATCTTGCCAAGGCTCATCTGATCTCTATTAAGCGATTAATTGAAAACAAAAACAAAACTCCTCATGAAGTGTTCAATCTTGGCACAGGGAAGGGAGTTACTGTACTGGAGGCGGTAAAAACCTTTGAAGCTGTAACAGGAATAACAGTAAATTATTTCATTACCAATCGCAGAGAAGGTGACATTGAAAAAGTATGGGCAGATACTTCTCTTGCCAACAAAGAACTTGGCTGGAAATCAGACAAGTCATTGGAGGAAACTCTTTTATCTGCATGGAACTGGGAAAAATATTACAGAGAGAAAATCGAAAAAAGGTAAAGAAAAAAAGTTGAAAACATACCAGTAACAAGGCAAACAGAAACCAGAACATGATTATAAAAACCAGACAATGAAGAAAACTATTTTAATTACGGGAGGAGCAGGGTTTATAGGATCACATGTTGTAAGAAGATTTGTAAAAAAATATCCCGACTATACAATTGTTAATCTCGACAAGCTTAGCTATGCAGGAAATCTTGAAAACCTCATAGATATTCAAAACGACAGAAATTATATATTTGAAAGGGGAGATATCTGCGATATTGCATTGCTGGAGAAGCTTTTTGTAAAATATTCTTTTGATGGAGTTATTCATCTTGCTGCCGAATCACATGTTGACAGGTCAATAACCAATCCTATGGAATTTATTCAGACCAATATTGTTGGAACAGTCACTTTGCTAAATGCAGCTAAAAAGCTGTGGCAAAACTCATTTGACAATAAATGCTTTTATCATATTTCAACCGATGAAGTCTATGGTTCACTTGGAGAAACCGGCTTATTTACAGAAACTACTGCTTATGATCCTCAAAGTCCATACTCTGCATCAAAAGCCAGTTCAGATCATTTGGTCAGGGCTTACTGGAATACATTTAAACTTCCTGTTATTATTTCCAATTGCTCAAATAATTATGGGCCGAATCAGTTTCCGGAAAAGTTAATTCCTCTGGCAATAAATAATATAAAACGCAACAAAGCTATTCCTGTATATGGAAAAGGGGAAAATATCCGCGACTGGCTCTATGTTGAGGATCATGCTGTTGCAATTGACAATATTTATCATAAAGGAAAAACCGGAGAAACATACAATATTGGAGGTAAAAATGAGCTAAGAAATATTGATCTGATAATAAGCCTCTGCAAGATAATGGACAAAAAGCTTAACAGACGTGCAGGAACTTCAGAAAAACTTATTTCATTTGTAAAAGACCGTGCAGGTCATGACCTTAGATATGCGATAGATTCATCAAAAATTGAAAAAGAATTGAATTGGTTTCCACAAATAAAATTTTCAGAAGGTCTTGAAAAAACGGCATCATGGTATCTTGAAAATGAAAAATGGTTGAATAATATTATCTCCGGAGAATATGAGAAATACTACGAAAATCAATATGTGAAAAGATAATATTAAATAATCCATGAACGATTTTTCAATAAAGAAAAAAGCAGGATTTTTAAAAGATTTTTCAGTTGTTAAAACCGACTTGCATTCACATCTCATCCCTGGTCTGGATGATGGGTCAGAAACAATTGGAGAATCCATTGAAATTATTAAAAGACTATCTCAATTAGGTTATAAAAAGCTGATTACGACACCACATGTAATCAACAATTCTTATAATAATTCAAATTCTGAAATACATTCAGGTCTTGAAAAATTAAAAAAAGAAATCATCCGACATGAAATTGATATTGATATTAATGCTGCTGCTGAGTATTATACTGACTTCGAATTTCTGGATAAAATTCAGAAACAAGATCTTCTGACTTTTGGTAACAAAAAATATGTTTTATTTGAAACATCCAGTTTATCTATTTCAAAACTACTGTTTGAAGCAATTTTTCTATTGCATACCTATGGTTATGTTCCTGTTTTGGCTCATCCTGAAAGATATCATTATTTCCACAATGAATTTTCTTTTTATCATGAATTAAAATCGAAAGGTGTATTGTTTCAAATGAATATTGTCTCACTATTAGGGACTTATAGTCCGGGCGTGAAAAAAAATGCCGAAAAAATGATAAAAAATAATATGATAGATTTTATTGGAAGTGATGCACATAATATTCAATATATTAATGCCATTGAGAGTTTAATAAATAATAAAGATTTGAATAGACTTATTAATTCAGGGAAACTTTTAAATCCATTATTGTGAAGAAGTATTTCTTATTATTTTTGATATTTCTGAATACAGTTGTTCTTTTCGGAGAAATAAAAGTTTTTATCAACGACAGTTGTTTTATTTCTCTAAATGACAGTTGCCTGAAAAATATGGAAAATTCAAATACAACAATTGTTAAAGGCAAATATCTAAAAATTGGGAAAACTATTGTTCCTAATCCATTAGTCAAACTAGAAAAAACGACACATTCCAAAAGATTTACTGCTGTAGTAATTACACTGCTAACTGGTCCATTGGGTGGACATCGTATTTATCTTGGAACAAAGCCGGTTATTCCGGTTGTTTATGCATTGACACTTGGTGGGGGTGTGTTTGTAACCGTTATAGACCTGATTGCACTCGTTGTCACTCGTGATATATCAATTTATGAAGATAATATCAGTTTTTTTATGTGGAAAACCAATAAACTATGAAACATTCAATTCCTGAATTTCAAGACATAAAAAATGCACATTTACGAATTGAAGAATATATTCATAACACTCCTGTTTTAAGTTCCAAATCAATAAACAAAATTGCAGGTGCAGAAATTTTTTTTAAGTGTGAGAATTTTCAAAAAGTCGGAGCATTTAAATTCAGGGGTGCAACAAATGCAGTATTGTCACTATCCGAGGAAGAAGCAAAAAATGGTGTTGCAACTCATTCAAGTGGTAATCATGCGGCAGCATTGTCACTTGCTGCTAAAAACAGGGGAATTCCTGCCTATATTGTTATGCCCAAAAATGCCCCGATAATTAAAAAAAAGGCGGTTGAAGAATACGGAGGTATTATTTCATTTTGTAAACCAACCTTACAGGCCAGGGAAGAGGGATTGGAAAAAATTGTTGCCCAAACAGGAGCTGAATTTATTCACCCTTATAATGATTCAAGAATAATTACGGGACAGGGAACAGTTGCGAAAGAATTGCTTGAACAATGCCCTTTTCTTGAAATAATTATTGCACCTGTGGGAGGAGGAGGATTATTAAGTGGGACAGCAATAAGTTCAAAACATATTAAGCCTGGTATAAAAGTTATTGCTGCAGAGCCTGAAAAGGCTAATGATGCTTTTAAATCATTTTATTCAGGGAAACTTTTTCCCTCAGAAAATCCAAAAACAATATGTGATGGTTTGCTTACTTCTCTTAGCGACCTGACTTTTTCAATAATCTTGAATAAGGTTGATGAAATAATAACTGTAAAAGAAGAGTCCATTATAATGGCTATGCGATTAATCTGGGAAAGAATGAAAATTATTATCGAACCGTCTTCGGCTGTTTGTCTGGCAGTTATTATCGAAAATCCGTATAAATTTCTAGACAAAAAAATCGGAATTATCATTTCCGGAGGAAACGTGGATTTACAAAAGTTGCCTTTTTAAAAAATAATGCTTGAGTCCACCTCGAATAGTAATAAAACTGAATTTCAGCGACTTTTCAGAAAAGAGACTTATCGGAGTACATTCATGCTTCAAATCTTGAATAAAAATCAATTATTATTGAAAATTAGGGTTTAAAATAAATGTCATTAAGAATAATTAACAAATAATCGTCATTTTTTTTATTTTATTGAAACATATATTGCTGTTTATCTGTTCTTATGCCTGTTGATAACTTTTTTTGCCTATATATGAACAACAGTTAATGCGTTCATTATACTTTTGCTCCATAATTTTATAAAATGAAAACAATGAAAAAATTATTCTTATTTTTAGGCGTTGCTGCTTTTATGGTTTCTTGTGGTCCAAGTGCAGAAGAACTTGCTGCTGAACAAGCTAAACTTGATTCTTTAAAACAGGATTCAATTATGAAAGTTGAACTGGAAGCACAAAGAATTCAGGATTCAATTGATGCTGCTGCTCTTGCTGCTGATACTTTAGCAGTTGATACTTTAGTTGTTGTTGAATAAATATCAAGACAAATAACAATTTTCTGATTTGAGTTATTTCTCTGGATTTAATTCTTTTATTAAGTAGTTATAAGCTAATTTGAGCATAACGCAAAATGAATAAAAATGCCGTGAACAATAAATTCACGGCATTTTTATTTAAATTAATTATTACTTTAACGTGAGTTCGATGTAATATTTTAGCAAGTTATCAACAATAAAATTGTTTATAAATATTTATTGTTCAATTTGGTATAAAAATGATTGTTCTTAGTTTAGTGTAATAAAACAAGCAAAAAAAGAAGAATCTTATGGTACCACAGGATAAAATTTCTGAAATTTTTTATATTATTGATGAATTTTGTAAAGAATTTGAAAACGCCAAGAAGGAACACCTCTTAAAAGAAGATTGCAGAAAAAAATCAAGAAACAGAACATTCACCCTTGATGATAGTGAAGTTATTACGATTTTGATTCTGTTTCATCTTGGCAATTTCCGGTGTTTAAAGCATTATTACATTCGTTACGTTCAAGTACATCTGAAACAAGAATTTCCTCAAACTGTATCATACAACAGATTTGTAGAGTTACAACAAAAAGCAGTCATTGCTTTGTGTTGTTTTCTTAAAATGGCTTGCTTAGGCAAATGCACAGGAATTTCATTTATAGATTCAACACCAATACGTGTATGCCATATTAAACGTGAAAAGCAAAACAAAGTCTTTAAAGGAATTGCCACAAAAGGGCAATGTTCTATTGGTTGGTTTTTCGGTCTAAAACTGCATATCGTAATCAATGACAAAGGTGAGATTATTACCTTTTTATTAACGTCTGGAAATACAGATGACAGAGAGCCTCTGAAAAATAAACGATTTCATGAAAAAGTATTTGGAAAACTTTTCGGTGATAAAGGATATATCGGACATGACTTGTTTGAAATGCTTTTTGTTGATGGAATACATTTGATTACAAAGCTTCGTAAAAATATGAAAAACTGCTTAATGCATACTTCTGACAAAATATTATTAAGAAAAAGAGCATTAATAGAAACAGTTAATGATCAATTAAAAAACATTTGTCAAATAGAACATACCAGACACAGATCATTTAATAACTTCATTGCAAACTTAATATCAGGGTTGATTGCATATTCTTATCTTGAGAAAAAACCCTCTCTGAAAACGGATATTGTCGATCAGGAAAAAGTAAAATTAATTGCCGCATAGATAGAACTCACGTTACTTTATATATCTATTTTTCTTTTTTGCCCTCAAGCCGGGCAGGCTTTTCCTTTTTACTTGACAAAATAGGAAAAAAAAACCCCGATAGCTATACGGGGCTTTACTATTTTTGATGAAAAAAAGAAAAGAACATAATACATTAAATTGATTAGAAGCAAAATAACTATTATTACTATATCGAACTCACGTTATAATACTAATATATTT
>JBDRPR010000030.1:0-12951 GCA_043826845.1 Bacteroidota bacterium | reverse complement strand
TAAAATTAAGATTATTAATATATTAAGATTGTTAATAAATAACTATTGCTTTTAATCAATTAGTTAATTAAAATATGGAATTTTATTTTTTTAATTTAAAATATTATGACGAAATTATTTTGTTTGTTGCTTGTTGTTTGTTCTTTTTATTTTATTTCCTGTAACAATTCACAAAGTGAAAATGCAGATGTTAAAAAGAAAAAAATTGAAAAATACATTGATTATTATAATATCATACCTGATAAAAGTTTAGTGAACTGGACCAGAGTAGTTGATAATAAATTAATTAAAAAGAAAGTAAAACTTTTTGGAAGTTATGTTGATGTAAATATGGAAAATGTAAAATTTGACAGTAACGGATCCTTGGAGATTAAAAGTGCAGAATTTAAAAAATTAAATAATATCTGGAATGAAGGTATGATTGAAATTCCACTAACTACTTTCAAATTTTATAGTGACGATGAAGAACAGTTTTTTGTTCAGGAAGATATGGGCAATGCCCGATTACAGATAAATGAAATAACAGCAGATACTTCTTTGTTAAATATTTATAATTTAAATTGTGTTCTTAATATAGCTGACAGTTCAAAAAAAATATCATTTCCTGCAGAATTTTTAATTGATTCATTGCAACAAATAAAGATAAATGGTGAATTCGTTCTTCAAACACTTGACTGGCCCTTCAGGAAAAATGCAGACAGGCAAAATGTAAGAAAAGATGAAATAACTCTGAAACTGGATTTGTGTTTAGAAAAAATAAAAACTGATACGATTATTGAATAATTATGTACTTATTAATTATCGCATTAGCTCCGATTTTTATTATTGCATCATATATTTATTACAGAGATAAGTATGAAAAAGAACCTTTATGGTTGCTTTTTATAAGTCTGGTTGCCGGAGGATTAATAATAATTCCTGTTGTTTTTATTGAATTATTTTTCACTGAGTTTTTGACATACATATCTTACAAGTTTCATGCTATTTATACTGCTTTTATTGTAGCAGGTTTTACTGAAGAGTTATTTAAATATATGGCTGTTTTATTGCTAATATGGAAAAATAAAAACTTCAATGAAAAATTTGATGGTATTGTTTATGCTTCTTTTGTTTCTTTGGGATTTGCAGGAATAGAAAATATATTTTATGTAATTGAAAACGGATCTGGTGTTGGTTTGATAAGAGCATTTACAGCTGTTCCATTGCATGCATTAGTTGGAATATTTATGGGTTATCAGATTGGCCTGGCAAAGTTTGTTCTTGCTGAAAGAAGAAAAAGATTGTGGCTGGCATTTTTTATTCCATTTTTATTTCATGGTATTTACGATTTTTTATTATTGACAGGAAATAGCTGGGCATTGATTTTATTACTTCCTTTTGTAATATATTTATGGATAAGAGGTTTTAAAAGAATGAAAAAATTTTCTGAAGAATCTGAATTTAGAAAATAGGGGAATACTAATTTCTGTTTTTATTATATACTGTTGTTTATCCCCTACGGGGAAAGTTTTTTGTTCAGATAGATTTTTATTGATATATATGCCCTACGGGCAAGGAATCTATGCTGATGGTTTTCAAATTATTCCGTTGGGCTTAAACATCAATAAAAAAGAAAGTACTGAAGTGAATTATTGTCCGTTTGGGCATAAACATTTACAAAAAAAGCAAACAGCTAAAATATTTTGTACATTTACAAAATAAAAACTGCCAGTTATAAAAAACTCATGTAAAAACCATACTCAAAACGGGCAAGGAATCTATGCTGATGGTTTTCAAATTAGCCCGTAGGGCTTTAATATAAATAAAAAGGAATAAACAAAAAAGTATTTTTGTCCGTAGGACATTAACATTTAACAAAATTGGACTATTTTGAATGTGCAATCGGTATTAATCCTTCTGTACAATTACTGCAGATATCAATTTCTGCTCGTGATTTTAATACTTTTTCACGAAAATTACGATAGCTGTCATTTTTCCATATTTCGGTGAGGTTTATATCAGTTAAATTGCCAAAATTATATTTCGCATCTTTATCAAAACAGCAGGGAACTACTTTACCATCCCAGGTAATAACTGCAGAAGACCACATACGCCAGCATTTGTTTTTAAGCTTATTTTTTATAATGTATTTTCCTGACGGATCTTTTTTGTAGCGAGCATATTTTGGATTTTCAGGCAGCAAATCAGAGTTTTTATCAATATCATAAATCTGAAGGGTTTTAAAAGTCAATTTATTAATATTCAATGACTCAGTCAATTTTTTCATATCTTCAATCTGATGCTCGTTGTAACCGGTTACCAAAAATTGAAGCTCAATAAAAGGTTTATTTGTTTTATTCAGTTGTTTTGATTTAGCCAGATTTTTTATTCCGGTTATTACTGTACTGAAATCACCACCTTTTCTATATGCGGCATAGCTTATCTGATCAGTTCCATCCAATGAAATAATCAATTTATCAAGACCTGATTTTATTATTTTTTCTGAATTCTGCTTATCAAGAAAATGTCCGTTTGTAGAACTGACTGTATAAATCTTTTTAGAGACTGAAATCCTTATCATATCAAACAATGAAGGATTTAGAAATGGTTCTCCCTGAAAATATAATATCAGATAACTTAAATGTCTGTAATGTTCATTTATTATTTTCTGAAATGTTTTTATATCCATATTGCCTTGTGGTCGTTTCAATTGTTTAAGACCTACAGGACATTCCCTACACTGTAAATTACATGAAGTGGTTGGTTCTACCGAAATACTCATTGGTTTTCCCCAATGAACAACTTTTTTAAATAATGCAGAAATAAAATAGCTGAGATATAATTTAAATACATTAAAATATTTGTAAAACGACTGCTTCTTTATTATATGAAAATTTTCGTTCAAAATAATATATATTTATTAAGGACAAGCAATCATTTCAATTGTCCTGATTTGATCGTTCGGAACTGAAATCCGAATTTTAATAAAATCATCATCAAAAATTTTTTCAGCTATTTCAGGCCATTCAATAAAAACATAATCAGCGTCATGGAAATATTCACCGAATCCAATATTTACAATTTCTTCAGGTTTATTGATTCTGAAAAAATCAAAATGATATATTTTTTTCTTGTCATCAGTCAAATACTCATGAACGATGGAAAATGTAGGGCTGTTTACCTGATCTGTTACATTTAATTCTTTGCACAAGGCTTTTATAAATGTTGTTTTACCGGCACCCATTTCACCGTAAAATGAAAAAAAATGATAATCCCGAAAAGTCTTCAGAAATTCTTTTGCAGCTTTTTGAATCTGATCAATTGATGTTATGGTAATTAACATTATTTTGGAGTTAAAGTAATCACTGGGATCAGCATTTCTTCAAGAGAAATTCCTCCGTGCTGAAATGTATTTTTATAATACTGGATATAATGATTGTAATTATTGGGATATGCAAAAAAATCGCCCGATCTGGCAAAAATATATTTTGAACTTACATTTGTTTTAGGCAAAAATGCTTTTTCAGGTTCTTTAATTTCAAACACTTCTTTGGGATTATAATTCAGATTTTTACCTTGTTTATATCTCAGGTTGGTTGTCGTATTTTTATCTCCCACAACTTTAATTGGATTATTTACTCGAATGGTTCCGTGATCAGTTGTTAACACCATTTTAATATCGTTTTCAGCAAGCAATTTCATAAAACTTAACATTGATGAGTGCTGAAACCAGGATAAAGTCAGGGATCTGTATGCCGATTCATCGTTTGCAAGCTCCTGGATCATTTTCATTTCGGTTCGAGCATGTGAGAGTATATCAACAAAATTATAGACAATTACACCAAAAGGATGTTTAATGATATTTTTAAAATTTTCAACCAGCTTTTGTCCATGTTTAAATGTAAAAACTTTTTCATATATGAAACTTGAATTTCTCACATATCGTTGTAAATGTGACTTTAACATTTCTTCCTCATGCAAATTTTTTCCACCTTCTTCTTCATCGTTTAGCCAGAAATCCGGATAAATTTTATCTATTTCAGAAGGCATCAGACCAGAAAACATACTGTTTCGGGCATATTGAGTTGCTGTTGGCAAAATGGAGCAAAACATATCTTCATCTTCCAGATGAAAATATTCTCTTATAGTCGGTTGTAAAATTTTCCATTGATCATATCTAAGGTTATCCACAAGAATAACAAATACTTTTCCATTATTTGCAAGATGAGGAAAAACCTTGGTTTTAAATAAATTCGGAGAAAGTAAAGGTTTGTTTATTGTAGAATCCTGAAAAAAGGAAAAATAATTTTTTCCGATAAACTTGGCAAAAGCAGAGTTTGCTTCATTTTTTTGCATATTCAGCACTTCATCCATTGTATTATCGTTTGATTTTTCAAGTTCCAATTCCCAATAAACAATTTTTTTATAGACTTCAATCCAATCTGATATTGTAGCACAACTGTTTATTTCCATTCCCAGTTTACCAAACTCAACCTGATAATTTGAAGTGGTTTTTTCAGTTACCAATCTTTTATTATCAATATATTTTTTTATAGTTAGCAAAATTTGTTTAGGATTAACCGGTTTTATCAAATAATCAGATATTTTTGAACCAATTGCCTGATCCATAATATCTTCTTCTTCGCTTTTTGTAACCATAATGATGGGTATTGATGGAAATAAGCGCTTGATTTCAACCAGAGTTTGTAATCCACTCTTACCCGGCATATTTTCGTCAAGAAATATGATATCAAAATAATTGGTTTTCACTAGGGCTATTGCATCATCCCCGTTATTTGCAGTAATAACATGATATCCTTTTTCCTGCAGAAATAGAATATGCGGTTTCAGCAAAGCAATTTCATCATCCGTCCATAGTACATTTATTTTTCGCATATTTCCTCGGGGAGTTAAAAATATAAATTCTATTCCTGTAATTTATATTTCTGTTTAAAATATTTAAGATACTGGTCAACATTTTTATCATTAAACAAAACAGAATAATTATCCTGAGTAATTATAAAGTGCTTATAGTCCGGCTTTTTCATATCAGCAAAAAATGAATTTATATCTTTTGAAATCCTTTTAAAATAAGCAAGTCCCTGCTTTTGATTATCCAGCATTTTAATAGTGATAATTTGATTTGCTGCATCAAGTTCAACTGCGCTTACAGCAAAATCAAACATATTGAAATTATCAATATTATAACTTATTATGTTAAATTTCAATCGATTTATATCGGTATTTGTGCCTACAATCATTGCATAAAAGTGAGGTGATTCCTCATTGTATGAATAAATTTCGTCAAGATTGACCTCGACTACATTAACTGCTGATGTTGTATCAATAATAATCAATGTATCTTCCACTTCTTCAATATTATATAATCCATTGTAAACAATCAGACCACTGTCAGAAAACGCAAAATCCGAAGATTTTACTTTAGTATAAAGTAACTCGGCAGTCTTTTTTTCGTCAGTCTCAGGAAAAGTTTTGATAATATATTTTAATGCTTTTCTGAAATTTGTTAAATCTCTGATTGAACCTATCGTTAATGCTTTAAGTAACGAAAATTTACTGAACAATGAACTTTCATTTAAACTTGTATCAGCAACGCTGCAATTTTCAAGAACCTTTATATAATTTCTTTTTATATACTGATTATAAGTATCAGCATAAAACTGTTCCGCTTTTCTATCCTTTTCAGCCATCACCTGAAAATAATTCGGGTTTGTTAAAGCATTGGCATAATTGCTTTTTGGATATTTGGTAACTATCAGATTTTTATAATAATCGGCTTTTGCTTTATCGTCGGTAAGAATGTATAATTTATAAAGCTGATAATAGGTATTTAACAAATAAACAGTATTCGGGTAGCGTTTTATAAGTTCTTCAAAAGTGCTTATTGCTTTCGGATAATCAAGCAACTGATTTTTATATACTCCACCGGCTTTATATAAAGCTGTTTCAATCCTTTCGTGCGAAAGAACCATCAATGAATCGTTTAATGGCAAATCCTGAAGATAATATTCTGTCGATTTATTGTCAAGTACTTTCTTTACAGAATCAACAGCATTTTCATCAATATCGTCTTCAGATGCATATGATACAATGGCTTTGTTTTTTCTTCGCCAGTTATCTTCCAGTTTTCTTTTTCCCCATTTTTTAATGAATTGGGAACGACCAAAACTTAATGCTGAAGGATTATAAAAGTACCATTTTCCTCCCTGATCGGTGTTGTATTTATTGATTTGATCCTGATTCTGATGATAAGTCATCATATTTATCTGTTGTTCCTGTTCAAGTTGTTTTATCCTAGCTTCCTCATCCTTTATTTTTTGAATTAATCCCTCAATTAATTTATTCCTTTCTTTTTCACTCATTTGAGCAACTTTCTGAAGACTGTCTTCGGTGCTTATTATAGTTAAATTTTCGACCAGATCTGTCAGGTTTTGGGTTTTCAACTGAATGGATTCATAGTCGGGGTGAAGTTCACTTAGAAAAGCAAGAGAACTGTCATAATATGCCTGAGCATTTAAATAATCCTTCCATGAAAAGTAAATATCTGCCAGTGAAAGAAATGACATTGCTTTCTGATCTGTATTTGAAGTGCTTTCCGTAGCAGATTTTTTAAATAATTCAACTGCTTTTTCAGCATTTTTTTCTTTATACTCAATATTTGCCAAAGCAAAATATATCTGATCACGATAGTCGATGTTTTTATCGTCTTTAAGCATTTTATTGAGTTGTTTCTTAATCTCACGGCTGTCACCATGTGAAATATCAAAAGAAGTAGCACGGTTAATTTTAGCACTGAAAGCCATTTCATATTTCGGATTGGCTTTAATTACTTCGCGATAAAGATTTGAAGCATTCCTATATTGGTTGTATTTTTGATATAATTGAGCCAGAATATATTGATATCTTGCTTTTACCCTCTTTCGTTTTTCCATACTGACTGCTTTCACAAGATAAGGCATCGCATCTTCGTATTTTCTTTGTTTAAGGTATGTATCTGCATAAGTCAATGCAAGATCTTTACGTAGTTTTTTAGGAAAATCTTTATCGCCTTCAGCATTTTCGAGTAAACGGAGAGCTTTATCATAATCTTTCAATTCATTATGAGTACGTGCCAGCCAGATAGCTGAATTATACCTTATAGGATTGTCAACATATTCTTTAATAACATATTCAAAAGCTTCACGTGCCAGAAAAAAATCGTGCTTATAAAAATGAGATTGTCCCATCAGTTGCCAACTGTCATCAATCCATTTGCAATATTCCTTTTTGTTGAAAAATTCTTTTTCTTTAGGAGTTAATTTTCCTTTTTTCTTTCTTTTTGGTTTCGAAGTAATAGAGTGAAGCTTAATAACTTTTGATGTTTTTTTTATGGCAATATCCATATTTCCAACTGAACTGCTTGCAGCAGTTTTATCACTGAACGGAAAAACAGGAATGATCAGTGAAAAATTATCCTGAATTGTTTTATCAACTTTTTTTGTTCCTTGTTTGTACGCATCTTTACCGTTAAAAAAAGCATTGTAATGTGCTGTTAAGTTATGATACGTACGACTGGTGGCCGTGTTTTTTTGAACAGAACAGGAAGCCAGAACAATTAAAACTGAAACAAAAAAAGATATGTATATTTTTGAATTTCTCAAGCTTATTAATATTTCCTTTTCATAACTATTTTACTGCAAAAATATTGTATTTTTTCAAGGAAAAAAATTGTTGTACCATCTCTTGATTAAAATTAATCCGCTTGTATTTAATACTAAAGGCCTTAGTTCTTGAACATTTAATAAACCTTGTAATTTTCATCCTGATTCTTCGATGGTTTGAAAAACCGAACCGATGGTTTATATTGTAGGTTGATACTCTGCGAGCTTACAGGATGTATAAAATTCAGTTTATAGGCAGCCAATCTGATTTGTCTCTTCAATGCGGTATCAGCTCCATATTTGATATCACCAACAATAGGGCAGTTTATTCCGGCCATATGAACACGTATCTGATTCTTTCGTCCTGTATCAAGAACAATTTCAACAACTGAATATTTATCTTCATTTCGAAGAAAGGAATAATGGGTCCTTGCAAATTTACTTTCCGTAACTTCATGGTCATAAGCATAAACCTTTTGTGATGGTGTATCAATTAACCAATTTTCAATAATACCCTCTGGTGGGTCGGGTTTGTTTTCGGTTAGTGCAATGTACTTTTTTGAAACACCTTTCCAGATATCTTTAAATTTTTGTTGTATAATTTCTGATCTGGCAAAAATAATTAAACCTTCAACTTCCTTATCAAGTCTGTGAACAACCCACAAGCGTATTTTTTTTTGTTCCCGTTCCGAAAGATAGGCTTCCAGCCATTTATGATATGAATTATTTATTTTTGCTTCTTTATTGCCGCAAGAAAGTACACCTGCAGGTTTTAATCCCACAATAAGAAAATTGTCTTCAAAATAAATGGTTATTAAATCTTTACGACCAGGAATCTTTTGAGCATCATTATCCATGTGCGATGGAATTATTTCTAAAATACTTCCTGCCTGAATTGTGTTTTTCGCATGACGGTCTGTCTTTTTTCCGTTTACCAAAAATGAGGAATAACTGATAATCTGTTTTGCTTTCTGTCTGGATATACCCTTATGCGCCTCCATTACAGCCTCCAAAAGTGTCAACGTATTTTTAAGTGTGTATTTCATATATGCTGGTTTCTGGTTTTTTTGTACATACAAGAATCTATATTAATAACTGATGTTACGCAAAATAACATATTTACATTTTTTAAGATTCCTCATTTCACTACGTTTCATTCTGAATCTTCTTTATATTGCTTTTGCGTAACATCAGTTATTAATTAATCTTTAAACCTTACATAAACTCCCAGTGGCAAATTAATACCAGTTTTCGAACTAAGAAAAGATTCACCAAATTCTTTATTATTGCATTTGAAGTACGATTCAACCAGATTATTTGCAATAAGCGGAGAATAACCAAGTGAATAAAGGTTGAGGACAAGAAAATGATTTTTTGGAGCAAGTATTCTTACACAAGCAGCCAATACATCATTAATGCCCTCATCAAGAATCCAGCGTTCGCCATTCGGACCTCTCCCGTAAGCAGGTGGATCCAGAATAATTCCATTATAAATTTTTCCTCTTTTTTCTTCACGTTTCAGAAATTTTAAAGCATCATCAACAATCCAGCGGATATCGGAAAATTTACTTAGGATCATATTTTCTTTTCCCCATGCCACAATTTGTTTAACTGCATCGAGATGTGTAACATCGGCTCCTGCAGCTTTTGCTGCAAGTGATGCTCCTCCTGTATATGCAAAGGTATTTAGTACTTTTGGAGTTTTTTCTTTATTTGTTTTGACAGCATTATAAATAAACAACCAGTTTGAAAGTTGCTCCGGAAAAATACCAATGTGTCCGAACGAAGTCAGAGATAGTTTCATTTTAACACTTCCAGATGGGAGTGGGTATGATATAATCCATGTTTCGGGCATTTTTTTATTAAAACTCCAGCCTCCGTTTCCGGAATCACCCGAACGGTATGAATTTTTCTGGGTTTCTCTTTTATAATGAGCATGAGCAAGCACTTTCCATTCACTGTCATTCATTCGCTTTTTCCATATTGCCTGCGACTCGGGTCGTATCAGATAATACTGACCAAACCGTTCTAGTTTTTCAAAATCGCCGCAGTCAATCAATTCATAATCCGGTATTTGTAATATATTCTCTGATTTCATTAAACCTGTAATAGATAATTAAAAGCCTGTAATTGCGATACAAATTTACTAAAAGAAAAATAATTTACTCCCGGTTCCTGAATTAATACTGATAATAAATAAAAGAAGCCAAGTGGCAAGAATAAACTCCTTTTCTGTCGGGCTTATACATTTTTAACAAATCGTTATTGTTTCATAAGTTTGAAAACCGTCTTTTGTATTGGGGTGTATATCTCAATAAAATAAAGTCCTCTGGGACCATCAATATTATAACTTATCTTTTCTAGAGTTGTATAATTGTATTCTTCAAAAGCTTTGCCAGTTATATCTCTAATAATAATATGAATCTCTTTTTGTTCTTTCTCAAATACAATATTGATTGTACCAACAGTTGGATTAGGATATAATTGGATATTGTTTACAAATGGATAAAGCTCAATACCAACATTTGTTATGCTCACACAAGATGATGTATCAATGCATCCATTCTGGGTTATTTCTACAGCAAAGTTTCCATTAACAATTGCAGTAAAACTTTGGTTTATCTCACTTGTAATTACGGCAAAAGAATTATCGCAGTCTAACCATTGATAACTTGCTCCAATTGCATTGGCAGTTATCGTAGTACCTGACTGAACCGTTAAGGTGTCAACCGTATTAATAGTTAAATCAAGAATTATAACCGAATCGCAACCGGAAATATTGGTTAAAGTATGAGTTGCAGTGTTGTTGCTAGATGTGTATGTAATACCATCAATCCATGTATAAGAATCACAGGCAGTCTGAATATCCGTTCCACTATTTGAATAATTAATAGTCAAATCAAGTGTTACCACCGAATCGCAGCCGGCCATATTTGTAAATGTATGAACAGCTGTGCTTGTTGATATATAGGTTGTCCCGTACCAGGTAAGACTTTCACATGCTACGGCAATTGTGTCACCCGTGTTGTTACCATCGGGTGTAAGCAAAAATGAGCATTGACTACTGTTTGTGGCAGCATCAGAGGCAGTAATTGATATCGTCACAGGTCCTGTTACCGTATTTCCGGGGGAAATACTCTGACTATAACCTGGTGAAGCATCGCAGTTATCTGTTATAGTAACTATACCTGAAAAATCGGGTACAATATTATTACAGATAAACTGGTCGCCGGGACAAATAACACTGGGAGCTGTAATATCACCGATATTATCAGGTTGAGGGCCAAAATCATCGGTTCCGGTTTCACAGTCGTCACAACCGTCACCGTTCTGATCACCGCATTCATCTGGGTTGAGGGGGTCCGATTCGGTTGTAAATATTTCGGTTACATCATCTACACCGTCGTTGTCATCATCATTATCACAATCATTACCCTGTCCGTCACCATCGGTATCGACACTGTACACCTGTGGAGCGGTATCAACGCCGTCGAGGCATCCGTCATTGTCATCATCCGGGTCACCTGAATTACACTGGCCATCACCATCGGTATCAATCCCATCATTTACAGAACTTGGTGTGTATAATGGCCAGGCCGGACTATTGGGTGTAGATAAAGTAGTTGGATTCATAGAGCAGTCATCACAGCCGTCCAGATCACTGTCCTGGCAAACCTGCGGATTTAGGGGGTCTGTATCCGAGAGATCCATTACACCATCGTTATCATCGTCAAGGTCACAATCGTTACCTTCTCCATCACCATCGGTATCAATACTGTATGTTAGTGGAGCATAATCCTGAACATCAAAACACCCGTCATTGTCATCATCCGGGTCACCGGAATTACATTGGCCATCACCATCGGTATCGAGGCCATCATATACAGTACTGGGAGTATAAAGAGGCCAGAAGGGTGAATTGGGTGTGGAAATGGAAGTAGGGTTTTGGGAACAATCGTCACAACCGTCAAAGTCGCTGTCGCCGCATATTTGCGGATTTACCGGGTTAGTGTCCGAGCCATCAGGTTTTCCGTCATTGTCATCATCCGGGTCGCCTGAATTGCACATACCATCTCCGTCAGTGTCGGTTCCATCATTGGCAGGATTGTTATCTGCAAGTGGGCCAAAGTTGTCAGTACCCACAGAACAGTCATCGCAGCCATCGCCATCTGAGTCACCGCAAACATCAGGATTCAGGGGATCGGTGGCGTTGGCCATTTCGGTTGCATCATCCACGCCGTCGTTGTCATCATCAGTATCACCGCTATTACATAAGCCATCACCATCTGTATCAATTCCGTCATTATTTGGTAAATTATCAGCCAGCGGACCAAAATTATCGGTTCCCACCGAACAATCATCACATCCATCACCATCCGAATCTTCGCATAAGTCAGGATTTAAGGGGCTTACATCAGATGCATCCAATACACCATCATTGTCATCATCCGGATCACCGCTATTACATAAGCCATCGCCATCGGTATCGGTGCCATCATTGGAAGAACTTGGGGTGTATAATGGCCATGGAGCCGGGGTGGAAACTGATATGGGGTTCTGGGAGCAGTCATCGCAACCATCACCATCCATGTCACTGCATGCTTGCGGGTTAAGTGGAGCAATGTCTGTAACATCGGGCACCCCGTCATTATCATCATCCGGGTCACAATCGTTACCCTGTCCGTCACCATCAGTATCGACACTATACACCTGTGGAGAGGGATCAACACCGTCAAGGCATCCGTCATTGTCATCATCCGGGTCGCCTGAATTGCACATTCCGTCGCCATCAGTATCGGTTCCATCATTTGATGGATTGTTATCTGCAAGTGGACCAAAATTATCTGTTCCCACCGAACAATCATCACAACCATCGCCATCGGAGTCACCGCAAACATCAGGATTCAGGGGATCGGTGGCGTTGGCTATTTCGGTTATATCATCCACGCCGTCGTTGTCATCATCCGGATCACTTAAATTGCACATTCCGTCGCCATCGGTATCTGTACCATCATTGTTTGGCAAGCAGTCTGATAGCGGTCCGAAATTATCAGTACCAACCGAGCAATCATCGCATCCGTCGCCATCGGAATCCCCGCATATATCGGGATTATATTTAGCAGGATCAAAGACATCAAATACGCCGTCATTATCATCATCTGAATCTCCTGAATTGCATATGCCATCTCCATCTGTATCGGTTCCATCATTAATAGAATTTGGTGTATACAATGGCCAAGCCGGGCTGTTGGGGGTGACGACAGAGGTAGGGTTCTGGGAACAGTCATCGCAACCGTCGCCATCCATATCC
>JBDRPR010000029.1:0-2074 GCA_043826845.1 Bacteroidota bacterium | reverse complement strand
CTTTTAAAAGAAAATATAAATATTTTTCAACTATTTTAAATACTGTTTCTTTATCCATGTTCTTAATATTTGGATTTTGCTTACCCAGTCTTCAGTATATTTTGCAGTACATTTTTTATAAAAAGTCATTTTATACCAAATTGTATTTATATTTTAGTCCAAATAAAATATAAATTTACAATGGTAAATGCCGATGCTAATTGAAAATAGTCCAATAAGACTTTTGTCGAAATTGGACTATATTGAAAGTGCAATCGGTATTATAATCATCATATCTTGCATTCATGTTAAAAGTAGTTATTTCATCAAATTGCAATTGCAATTCATCGTCAACTTCAATATCTGATTTTAATGCAAGTTTTAGCAGGTTATGAGTAATAACGGGATGTTCCTTGTTTTTCTTTACATAGCATGCTTTAAGTAATTTTTCTATTACCAGATGTCCCAGAAATAATGTCCAGTTATTTCGTTTTGATTTGAACAGATCCATCATCACATCATAATCATTATCAGACATTGTAACCCAATATTTAATAACACTTTTTGTATTAAAAGATTGTTCACTCATTTTTTCATTAGTATATATTTTATTTAAAATCTGTTTTTCAATTATTTAAAATTCTTATTATTAGACTTTTGTATTCTAATACCATGGAACCCTCTCCTGATATCCTGTTTATTCATGTCCTTTTGTTTTTGTACATCTACATTTATTTTCTTTAAGGATGAGGGTTTCATATGTTAATAATTTATTTTAATAGGTCATATGGAACACCCAAAATATTATTCCCGACAAATCGGGACAGGCTATTCCTTTGTGTGAGCGTTAGTTCGTGGGTGTTTCATCTGTTTATTTTTTTATCTTTTTTATTAAGGTCAGATGTAATGCCCAAATAATCATATCTCCCGATTCCCTGATAGCTATCGGGACGGGATGGTGATAATTTTTATCATGGGCATTTCATATTGTGTTAAACAAGTTTGGTCAAACAAAACTACAATAATAAATTAATTTCAACAAATTTAGTCGAAATCAAAATATAACTAATTTAAACTTATCCCACAATCCGGGCAGTTTTTATCTTCAGGTTTGAGCGGATATCCACACGCAGGGCAGTTTGAGGGGTTTTTCTGTTCAGTATCGAGCGGAGGCACATAAGTTTTAAAGGTTGTATCAATGACCGGCAGGGCTTCCGGTTCATATTCAAATTCGTTCAGATACTCTTCCAGCCTTGCTTCAATGTCTTCAGATGTATATTTACCGGCATCTTTTAACTGGTGCATTTTCTCAATATCAGCAATCTGAACGGAGAGCTTTTCGTTGATTGTTTTCAGCAGTTTATCAGTATCAAAATCTGCCAGCCTTTTCACTGATAAATGATGCTGATAATAAGCTGTTGCCTTTTCAAACAAAACCCTTGATTCTTTACAATTGAATTTGTAATTCAGGTATCTGGTAATAAGAAGCCCTATAACCGGGCTGAAAAAACACAAAACAGCCAGGCCTTTTTTCCGGTTGATTTTCGGCAGATAATTTCCGGCTTCTGCAGCCGCCCATACCGACATTGCCAGAATAATAAAACCGAAGAAAAAGAACAAAATAAATTCCTTATCTGTTAAATAATTGGCAATAAACCCGATCGCTAAATAAAGGATTATAATTAGCACTAAATTCCTTCTGAAGTTTTTATCAAAAGGCGGCCCTTCAACACAATATGCCACTTCATGTTGTTTCTTGCTTTTTCGTTCGCCCTCATAGATTTCCTGTACCTTTTCCCATGGAAAAAGCCCCCTTTCAGCCAGGATGAATTTTGTTACAAAAACCACATCGTATATATACTTATTCTGATAAAAAATAATGCCCCTCAGTTTTTCTTCGGACAAGGATTTTTTTTCTTCGTATATTTTTTGCTGTGTAGCTGTTAACTTAATATTCATGACAAAAAATAAATTAGAACATTTTTAATACTCTAAATACAGATAAAAAAACCTAAAATTCTATCAATCATCATTCTAGTTAAAGTGTATAATTATTAACCATACAGTAAAATTTATACGAAAATTATTAATTTAA
>JBDRPR010000028.1:0-5349 GCA_043826845.1 Bacteroidota bacterium | reverse complement strand
GCAGGGGTAATAAATGAAACAGAGTCTTTTTCTTTTTTGTCTGCTACAAACTTTTTTGTTCCTTTTTTTATTCTTTTTTTTGTTAATCCTTTTTTCTTTTTTGTTTCTTTTTTTATTCCAATTTCTTTTTTCTCTGTTATTTTTTTACTTTCTTTTCCTGTTATCTTTTTAATTATTTTTTCTTTATTTTTTGGAGTTTTTATTTTCTGAATCATTTTTTTGCTTTTTTCTTTTTTTTCTATTTCTTTTTCCCGTTTGATTATTTCTTCTTTTTTAAATCCAATTGCTCTCCCTATTTTTTCTCTTTTTCCTTCTTTATTTTTTATTTCATTAACTAAATTTATCGCCTGCTTTATTTTTTCTTTTTCTTCAGGGGTTTTCGCTTTTTTTTCCAGCAATAAAAGACTGTCTTCTTTTTCTAACAGCATGTTTTCTAATTCTTCTGTTTCTTTTTTTTCAAGGGTTTTTTTCAGTAATTCTATTGTGTGTTTTTCGCCATCTTTTCCTTTTGCAAAAAGATTCTTTATTTTATAGACAAGACTGCTTTTTTTTAGATTTATTTCCACTTCTTTTGCTTCAAGCATTCTTTTTATCAAAAATGTTTTTCTTTGGTCTGTTCCTTTCATAATAAATCCTTCTTTGTGTGTATTTATTTTGTCATTTGTTCTTTTTAACTTTCACTGTGCTTCAATTATGGCGGTTGGTGCTGATTCATTGCCAAAATAATCAACCGCAGTTAAATAAAAATAATTACTTTCCCATATTTCCAGTTCTTTTCCTGTTTCTTCTTTTCCTGCTGTTACCACAAAAACATATGTTGTAAACGCATTTGTGTTTTCTTTGCTTCTGTAAATCCTGTATTGCATTAAATCATCTTCTGTGTTTGGATTCCATGCGATAAGTATTTTTCCGTCTATTTTGATTGCAAGCGCCCCATTTGGGGGTTTAGGGGCAGTTGAATCATTTCTTATTGTAATTCCTTCAACTGAATAAACTTCTTTTTTAAAAATTAAGTTTATTTCATAGTTTCCTTCTTCTTCCGGCGCAGTAACCTGAATCGGCAGGGTGGTTTTTTTGCATGTGCAGTTTTTTCCTTCGGTTATTTTTTCTGTTTTTTCAATTTCATTGCCTTTTTTCCATTCTATTGTGAATTCAAATTCTCCTTCAGGTATGTCTTCTGATTTTATAATTATATTAACCTGCTGTTTTGGTTTAAAGAATTCCTGCGATAAAAGTATTTCCTGTATTTCCAGTTCACTTCCATAAAAACATTCTTTTTCAATGCATTCCCCCTGCAAGCACCCGCATATTTCACAGTTATCCTCCAGTTTGCCGTTATTGCAGTATTTTGGTTTTTCTTCTGAACATGAATTAAATATTGTTCCGTCTGAGCATTTTTTCCCTGTTTCCATTATCTGGATTTTCTTTTTTTCATTTAATTCTTTTCCATTCTGCAGTTCGGCTTTTATTTCTATTACTAACGCCCCTGCTTTTTCAAATGTTTCAGTAAATAAGGCGTTGCATTCTTTTCCGTTATTGCATGTTTTTTCTTCTGTTTTGTTTGGAGAAACATAAATTATTTTTTTTATGTCTGATGCCGCTTTTGCTTTAATTTCAAACACAGCTTCTTCTCCTGGTTCAAAACTTTCTTTTGAGTTAATTTCAATTGATTCTTTTTGCCCTGTAATATTTATTAATCCCTCTGAAGTTAAAACCGAAAAAATTATTGCCAACACAGCGACTGAAATAATCATTACAACTAAATACATTGCCTTCATTTTTTTCACTTATTTGTTTTTCTTATATTAAATCTGTCATCTGTTAATGTCAGGTTAAAATCACTTAATTCAAACCCTTCTATTTTTGCCGTGAACAAAAACTGGATTTTAACGTCTACTGCTGTCCCTGAATGCTTTATTATTGTATTGTTTTCATTAAATAAAATTTCTATGTCTTCTGATGCACAAGATGCCCCAACACAGGAAAACACTGCACTATTGCTTGCCAGTGGATTAAAATGCTTGCTTGTTTTTCTTGTGTCTGAATTTAGGTCGCAGTTTGGGCAATCGCTGTCCAGTAAATTTATTTCAATAAACGGATTTGCATCTCCTGGAACATATATTTCCTGATGACAATTTACATCCCCTCCATAACTGCATGCCAGCCAGTTATAGTCTTCTGTTGCCGGAACTGAAATATTTATGTCGATTCTTTTGATTAAGCCAATGTCAAATCCTTCCGCGCATTCATCTGAACCATAAAAATACATTGAATTATGGTCTGTTATTGAATATTTTTTGCACTGCGGTTTAATCATTAAAACAATGTTTTCGTCTGTTCCCCCCCATAAACTATTTTGTATTGTTTCGACTGAAACATCAATTTTATCATTTATTAATGCATCATCGCTTTCAATAAAAATTTTATATGCATTAATATAATCAAAGAAATTCCTGAACAACACTTTTTTTGCCGGAAGTTCCTGCGTAAAACCGATTGTGTTTTCGTCAATTTCATAGCTGAAAGGAACTATTCTTTCAAAATAACTTTTTATTGTTCCTTCTCTGTAAAAATCTTTGATTGAATTCAGGTTTGAATACTTGTTTTTTATTTGAGTTATTGCTGCCTGATTAAATGTTTTTTTTTCTGATTCAAGATATGTTGAATTTATTTTAAAGGCAAATCCCAGAATTAAAAGTGAAAGAATTAACCCCATTAAAATAAATAATCCTCCTTTGTTTTTCATTTAATCCATCCTCTGTATTCAATTACATAAAATTGTGTTTTCGGCGTCAAGTAACAATGAATTGAGTCAATGTTGTTGTTTGGGCATTCCCTTATGTTCCCGTCAGGATTTACTTCTGCACAGATTATTCCCTGTGATGCAAAATATTCATTATATAACACAACTGAAACCAGACAGTCTTCATTATTTCCTCCACATAATTCAGGCACAATATGGTGATTTGAAAGCAGTGTTCTTCCTGCTCCTTCACTGCAAATTGAATCATTTCCTAAATAAAAATTTAAGTCTGTTATGCCAGTATTCAAATCACCAATGTTTGCTACATTTACATCAAGATAAATATCTGTTTCAGACAGTATTTGCCCTGCAGTTATTTCCACTGTTAAATCTCTTTTTTCAAATGGAATAGGCAAAGTAAATGAATTCCAATCAACAATTTGGGTATTTCCATTTATGTCAACATAAGACAAAAATGAACCATTTCCTGGAAAAACAATTGAAGAAGTATCACAGGATAAATTTGAATCGCACGGAATATTAACAATATAACTTCCATTCCATGGATGGCCAGGAGAAATATCTCCTGCATCAAAAACAAGATTGCCGTCAATTATTGCTGCATTGCCGTCATTTATTATTGTAATGTTTTCAGGCATAACTATTGTTACATTTGAATCAGTTGCCTGTGCCTGTATTTCATTTGCAATCAATTCATAAATATCCATCAAAGCATTTGAATCAGAAGCAAAATAATAATTACCATCTGTCATATTAGCAATAGCTTGAAGTTCAGCTTCATCTACATCTCCCCCAAAACCAATTGTATAAATTTTTATTCCTTCTAATGCAGCATCAAAGGCTGCGCCAGCTGAACTTCCTGAAGTTGACTGCCCATCAGACAACAAAACCTGAAATTTTATTGCATAATCATTTGCTCTTGTTGAAGTCAATTCAGCTGTTGCTTCCCTTATTCCTGATTCAATATTTGTTCCTCCTAAAGGGTCTATTATATTGACAAAGTTTTTTAACCTTGTTTTGTTTGCATCGCCAAGTTTTAATAATTGTGAAAGAAGATCTGAATCGCTTTCAAATGTTGCTATTCCCATCTGGTCTGATGGTTTCCATTCATTAAAATCAATAAACTCACTGGCTGATTGATGAACTGCATCCATTTTTGTTCCTGGATCAAGCTCTATTACAACAAGGCCGTCAATCGAACCCCTTGAAGCAATAAAAGCATAATTTCCCTGAACCCTTACATCATGATATAAATCAGAATAAGGAGTTTCATATTGTTTAATCAAACTTGGGGCGTCAACATCGGTTACATCAATTGCATAAACTCCCCCGCTTCCTGAAGCAATATAAGCAGTATTCCCAACCAAATCAATTCCATAAGCTGTTCCATCAGTATTATAATTTCCTCTTGATTTAATGCTTGAAGGAACACTTATATCAAATATATCCAACCCTCTTGAACCATTTGCTAAAAAAGCATAATTCCCTGATTTTTTTACTCTATAAGCATAACCCCCTAAATCCATTGAATCTTCATTAGTCATATTATTTGGGTTGCTTATATTCAGGATTCTAAATCCACTTCCCCCGTCAGCTACATATAAATAACTCCCGTCAACATCTAATCCATACGCAGTACCTGGAGTGTTGTATCTGTCTAAGTCATTTATGTTATTTGGATTGCTTGCATCATATGAATCAACTCCTCTGCTTCCATTGGCTGCATAAACATAATTTCCTGATTTAATTATTCCATAAGAATAATTGCTTGATAAATCCACTCTGTCTGCTTCTGATAAATCGTTTGGATCGCTTATGTCAATCGACCTTATTCCATAAGTATAATCTGCCAAATAAGCATAACTTCCGTCAACAAAAACATCATATGCTCTATAAGTATCATATCTATCAAGATATTGCGGATCCAAGGGAGTGCTTACATCAATTGCTCTTATTCCATCACTATAATCTGCTAAATAAACAGTATCTCCATCAATATCTAATCCCCATGGGCCATTGCTTTCATATAATCCCCCCCAGCTCATTGAACCGCTTTTGTCTATTACCAGCATTATGTCTACTGGCCTTCTGTAGCCAGGAGGAAAAGCCGCACTTAATTCAATTAAAATATTCTGGTCGCATTCAATTGCATCAGAAGGGGTTACATTTACATCAAAAACAAAATTCATGTCTTCTTCTCCGTCAAAAAACAATGCATTGTTTTTGTTTGGAATTATTTTAAATAAATCCATTAATGCCAGAACATTTGTGTCGCATTCCCCGGGAGGTTGTTTTTTAACTAAAATTTTTTTTCCATATGAAATGCTTTTATCTGAAGGAATAGCTGAACCAAAAGTGAATTCATTAAAGTCCCCAAAGCAGTCTTCAAATGTCTGATTAGCTCTGCATTCGCTTGAATTCAAATCAAATTCCTTTATGCTTACATTAAAATCAAAGTAATCAGGAAACAACAAGTCAAGTTTGTTGTAAATGTTTTGGGCAGTTCCGGTAATATTTGTGTCTGTCTGCGTTATCAGATAGCCTGTTTCTTCCATTGCACTAAATGCATCATTTAATTCCTGACT
>JBDRPR010000027.1:0-2452 GCA_043826845.1 Bacteroidota bacterium | reverse complement strand
TGAAATTTCGGGATATAAAACAGAAAAATCATTCATGCGTTACCTTCAAAATTAACGAAATAAATGTGGCAAAGAAGATAAAAGAAATATGGAACAAAGATTAAAGATATAATAACCAACCTATGGTATCAATATTTTTTTATTTCTGAATTTATTCTCAGAATCAGCGGCAATTATCCAGATATATCGCGATATATCGCGATATATAAGAATATATTCCGATATATCACACTATTTATCTGTAATTTGCTTTAAAAACATAATTTGATAAACCAGAATAATCATGATATCATGACGCAAATATTAACAATTAAAAACAATGAATAATATTACTTTGCACCTGCCGCCCCGATGATCACCTAATGCCGGATTGCCGGCCGATTCTACATTATTCATACAAACAGGTGAATATGTAAATAATCATTAATCTTTTTGTTGATATTTTATAAGCTTTTTTCCCTGGGATTGTTAAAACTATCGGTTCGAAGCAATAGAAAAGATAAATGTTTTTTTGCAAATAAAAATGATGGTAAACGATTATTAATAATGCTTTGTTTGATTATAACTCCCTTATTGAGACATGATGATTCCGGTCATCTGAATCAAGCAGTTCGATTTTAATGATGTTTCCAAAATTCTTTTCAATATCGTCCAGAGTGCGTTTTCCTATTACATCAGAAAATTTGCATATAATCGGATATTCTGGAATATTGCTATTTTTTTTGTAGCCCTGTATCTTTAAAAAATAAGGTTCTTTATTTTCTCCTGTCAATCGAAACTCAACCGGCAAAATATTATCAGGGTTTTTGACTTCAGAAATGATGTTAAAATCAACATCAAAAATGCTTTTTGGCTCAGGAAATTCTATTGTATTGTTCATGTTTTAAATATTTTATGTACATTTAAACTAAACTATCAAAACTAAAACTATATTTCTGGAAATCTAAGCCAGTCATTTGGGATAATTTTCTTTCTAATTAAGGCTTCAACAAACTTCCATCCTTGAGAGTCTAAATAGCTGGAATCATATCCATGTTCAGGGTGTTTTGTATTAAATTCCAATCTACTGGCATTAGAAAAATATACTTGCCCATACTCCATTATGGCTCTTTTTATCATAAGACTTCCTATCCCTTGTCTTTGATAGTCATCAGGGACTTCACAATTTGCCAACCAGTAATTATTATTTCTATCCTTGTAATAATGAAATACGGCAGTTTTTTTAATAGTTTTATTGCTTACTTGTTCTTCTGGAATAATTATCTCCTCTTCAATATCTGCATCCCATCGAAGTTCATTTTTTTTCCTAATAATTAGTTTGGATAAATCTACTTTTTTTTTCATTGCGGATTATTTAAGTAATTATTTGTTTGTTTTCTCTCAAACTCATCGAGTTTATCAATAATGTCCGTTATTAATGATAGGAAACGAATATCAATTGTTGTTTTTTATTGATCCGCTGCAATCATCTTCCGGCTTTGCACCTGTCAGCCACAAATTTAATGTTCTTATTCTTTCTTTTGTAAGTTCAGTCAGGTAATCGTTCTCGCACATGGGTTGCATAGTTCCGAAGTAGCCTTGTTCTCTCTCCGGGTATTTCATTTTCAATTCAGAATCCCGATAAACTATCCAGTTTCTTTGTGAAATCCTGAGATTCTTTATAAAAGCGGTGTCGGTTTGGTATTTTACCAATACTTTCTGATAAACATAATTTAATTCTTTGTCTGCTTTGTTATAGGTTTCGTATGATTCTATGTTCATATCCGTTTGGGTTTGGCAGAAGGAAAAAACTGCAATGAGCAGGGCGATTGAGAGGAGGAGGGGTTTCATAATAATAGCGGATTAGTATTCAGTAAAATTACAATTTTTAAAACAACTAAGATGCTTCGAGAAAATAACATGTGCCTTTTTTAGATTTTACATTTTTAATAAGGTCTTGTACATATTTCTCTTGTTTATCTTCTTTTTTTCCTGCGATAATAACTATGAAATTGTTTTTAAATATTTCCATATACCTCTCCACTTGCCCAACAGCTCTATCGCTTTGATTCGATTTTTTTAATTCTTTTGATAGCTTTAATTCAATTCCAAAATTCAAATCACTACCTATTATTAGATCAATTAATCCTTTGTTGCTCGTTCCACTCTTTTTAACATTAACAAAGTACTTTTTAAGATGGTTTTCCAACTGCTTATTTAATTCAAGTTCAGATATTTTATCTGCATTTTTTACAGGATATTTATAGTCATGTAGAACTTTTAGAATCAGATCAATATCAATTGACGAATCTACATATAGCCCATCTATATTTTTTGTTTCGTCTGCAATATTAATATCATAATAGTTATTATTGTATTCAAAAATTCCGAAAGCGTATTCAGCTTCACAATTAAGCCTCATGTTTTCAATCGTAAAATCTGTTAAAGTAGGTATGAAATTGTATTTTAAAAA